>NZ_JAYGHC010000021.1:0-99295 GCF_034932285.1 Cronbergia sp. UHCC 0137 | reverse complement strand
TAAATATTTCGCTTGTAAACAATCACCTTCTACTACTGCTTCCACCTCTATTCCAACCTCTTTTAATTCCTCATCAGTCATCCAAATAAAATGAATATCTTGTTGTTTTGGATTCCTTCTAGCACTTATAGCTGCTACCATCGCATAGAAATCGTCGTTTGATTTTACTAGATAGAGACTATTGATACCATTGCTAAAAATATCTTTGGCAGCCCTCTCAGCACGCTCTTCTTGACTAGCACAATCTTCTGGATTCCAATGTCTGGCTTTATCTATTTTTCTAATATATACAGGACTTTTTAAGCCAAAACTATCAAGAGTTGGAAGCATTTCTTAAAGTTATCTACTCCTGCATATCTTCTAGAGCTTCTTTAGCATATTCCTTTACATATTCATCATGTTCAGAATCTGACAAAAACTGTTTTAATTGATTCTTGATAAATTCAACATCTATCTCATCTTCCATAATTGAAAAAGCATCTATAATTGCTGTTTTGACTGAGCGTCTGTTGCTATCTGGAATTAATTCAACAATTGCATCAAATCTTTTTTGAGCAGGAATATTCGACGCACAAGCTATGCTTGTAATTAGAATTTCCCATTTCTTTTCTAAAATTAGTAAATCTTTATTATCCGATTCAATTTTCGGTAGACGATTAAGAGTAGAAATAATTACGTTTCCACATTCTGCTAAAAGCATAACCGTAGCATCAAAGGCTTCGCGAATTTTTCTCGAAGTTCCCCAATCTAATACTTTTAATACTGTATCAATAGAGGTGATGTGTTTAGCAATACTTGTACTCAGTGATTTTCTTTTGTTTGGATGTTCTTGGAAATAGTTTTTGATTTGTCGTATTAAACCAATAAATTCAGCACCTGAAGACCTACTCAGTGTTCTAGTAACATTATTTTGAATTGTATTATTGTAACTTGCTGTTGAAAATAAAAGTCCCGCAATAGCTGTAGGAGTTGCTTTTCTAACAGTCTGAAACTTAACTGGGTTGATTTTTTTTCTTCTATTTACAGGAAATCTGGAACATCGTAATTCGTTTATATTCTCAATCTCAGAAAAACAAACATTAGTAGACTTAGTAATCATAACGCCCCCATAATTTTTGAGCATCTTCTTTTGTTAGTTCCAAAAAAGCCTTAACCACGTAATCATGGGCAAATGTAAACCATTCTACTATTGAAATAGTAGCATTATAGCTTGTTGCAATTAGTAGGAAAGCTAAAAAATATTCTGGATTTACTTCTTCTTCGTTATCATCACTGGGTACAGGTAGTTGCTCCACTTTAACAGACAATGATCCCAATTGATTAGGCAATGAAAAACTAAGCTGAAAATCAAATGAGTCTGGAGTCTTGATAAGACCATTCCATTCTGTTTTTATAAAGTTAAATATTTTTCCATGATCTTTAGGGTTTTGCCATCCAAGATTTTTGTTAATTGCATTTACATAAGTAAATTCGTATTTTTGGATTTCTATAGGCTCATCTCCGACGTTTAACCACCATTCTTGTAAATGATTCCATTGACTAACAAAATTCTGAAATATTTCGCCAAAATGAAGATTTTTATCTTCTTGACTATACCTCCAATTAAATATAAATAAATTATCCTGGAGTTGAATTATTTTTTTACTATCATTTGACATAAACCATACTCTTGGTAAAAGAGGTGTATTATTTTCATAGTTTTCTAATTCAATGGGTATGTTATCTTGTTGCAATGGAAACTCTGACCGAATTGACTCCCAATAAAGTCCTAAATGAACAGAAGAAAAGCCAGAAGCAACAAATTCTACAGAAAAAATAATTTCATCTAGCGGAGGCTGTCTAAATCTTACTGAAGCCATTAGTCTGTATTGTATAGTGATTATAGTAATTATTTGACAATATATAATAATATTAGCATTTTTTTTATAAAAATACTTCAGCTAGTTCCAAAAACTTTAAATATTTGGTTCTTCTGTTCTTCTTATGGAAGTCCAGGCTAAAAATCCTTGAAAGCCGCTATTATACCTAAATGGTCAATGTCTTTAACGTCTACTTGTAGTTCTGATTTCACCTGCTTAATGTGGGTTGAAAAGCTCACGCAGAGGCGCAGAGGCGCAGAGAAAAATTTGAAAATCACGACTTTTTCAAGAAGTCTACTCCTGACTATATTTCTTGTGAGAAATCCGGGTTTACTGATTGTTCAATATCAACCTTCATGAATCAATTGCAGCAAAGCCTCCGTGGATATCTTACCACTCATATCTGTACCTTCCAGCAAACTATCCGCTAAATCTCGCTTTTGGTGATGTAATTCCACAATCTTATCCTCAATAGTGTCTTTTGCCACCAACCGATAAATAGTCACTGGGCGCTGTTGTCCAATGCGGTGGGCGCGGTCAGATGCTTGATCTTCCACAGCGGGATTCCACCAAGGGTCTGTATGAATCACGTAATCAGCAGCGGTGAGATTCAGTCCTGTACCCCCGGCTTTGAGACTAATGAGAAAAACATCTCCATCCCCAGCTTGAAAGGCATCCACGCTTCTTTTCCGTTCTGCCATTGGCGTACTACCATCTAAATATTGATATTTAATCCCTTGTTTATCGAGATAATCTCTGATAATATGTAAATGATCAACAAACTGACTAAATACCAACGCCTTATGGCGATTTTCTAAAAGTTCACCTAGCACCTCACCAAAAAGTTGTAACTTAGAACTAGATAACTCAGTGTCAGGCATCACCAAACTAGGATTACAACAAGCACGACGCAGTTTCATAATTTCTGCTAAAACTTGCAAATGTTTCTTTCCTGCATCTGCATCTGTTTCGTTTAATTTAGATATGGCTTGACGACGTAACGCTTCATAGAATGCTTTTTCCTCTTTACTTAACTCCACATGAAGCAAAATTTCAGTCCGAGAAGGCAACTCTTCTAACACCTGATTTTTTGTCCGTCGTAATAGAAATGGTTGAATGAGTTTTTTCAGTTTATTGCGTGCTTGTTTATCTTGATATCTCTCAATGGGATTTGCAAAGCGTTGATTAAAGCTTTCAAAAGAACCCAATAACCCAGGATTAATAAACCGGAACAAATTCCACAATTCACCAAGATGATTTTCAATGGGAGTCCCTGTCGTCAGCAATTTAAAATTAGCTTTTAGGTTCATAGCTGCTTGGGAACGTTTAGTAGACATATTTTTGATAGCCTGGGCTTCGTCCAAGACAATCGTTTGCCAATCTACTTGAGAAAGCATCTGAGATACTTCTTCTTGTTGCAATAAACCATAGCTACATACTAACATATCCAATGGTTGCAACCCATCTAATAATTTTTGACGATTAGCACCAGAAAATTGAATAATATTCAGAGTTGGGGCGAACTTCTGCGCTTCACTTACCCAATTCATACAAACGGAAGTGGGGGCAATAATTAAAGTTGGTCCATTATGGGCATTTCTGAGGATAACTGCTAAGGCTTGTACGGTTTTACCCAGTCCCATTTGGTCGGCTAAACAAGCACCCACACCCCAATGTGCTAAACGTGCTAACCAACAGAAACCATCCATTTGATAATCCCGTAATTCTGCTTGAAAGGTAGACGGGAGTTCTGGTTTAAGGTCTTGCACCTCTTTGAGTTTCTGAATATGTGCTTTCCAATGTTTATCTGCTTTTAGCTTACCTACTTCATCTACAAAATCCTCTAAGCCTAATGTGGCTAAGGGGTGGAAACGCATACCTTTCCCGTGTTTTTCCGAAAACATCCGTAATTCGTCGAGACGTTTGCGAAATGCTTGGGTTAAAGCTAGAAATTGACCGTCACCAAGGGGAATAAAACGGCTGGGGGTTTTTTCCAAAAGTGCTAGGAGTTCCTGCATATCTAGCACCAGGTCGTTATTTAATTTCAATTCCCCGGTGGCTGCAAACCAATCTTGTTGACGTTGAATTGATAAATTAAAGTCTTTTAAATCTGCATTGTGACTAATCCGTAGTTTTTCACCTTCTGGCCAAGCCATGACTACACTGTTTCCTAATGCTTGTAGTTCTAGCAGCAGTTCTAAACAGTCTTCTGGGTCTTCTATTGTCCATTCACCATCTTGTTCTTCAGTTTGCGTTAAGGTGGGACAGGCTTCTATCGCAGCTTTGGCAAGTTGTTTTTCTTCTGCTAAATTGCGTTTAGTTTGCAGACGTTTACCTTCAATTTCGGCAATGACTGTTTCACCACCTGCACCCGGACGGAAGTAGGGTCCACCTTGGGTAAAGGGTCGGGATAATAAGGTGATTTTTAAGCCGGAATTGGCGGGTAAGAGGTGGATATGGGGTAAGGTTTGGGCGGGGACTTCTTCGGCATTTTCTAGTCCCCCACCGATGTCAGAATGGACGGTAACGATACCAGAGACGGCATTAATGGCTGCTAAAACTTGCTTTTCGGCAACGGCTGGAACATTTAATTTGTTATCTTTACCAATAATCTCGGCAATGCGTCTGTGTTCAGCTTTAATTTCAATGACTTTGATGCGGGTTGGGGTTTCTTTGATATGCAGAATGTTCTGTGATTCTGGTAATTTGGGCGAAAATTCTAAGGTGAGACGACCTTGCTTTTCTTTTTTTACCAGTAGTTCCGGTTCTCCTTTGACGATTTCTACCCGGATATTAGGCGTATCTTCCCAAAAAACTAACGGGTGTCCAATTAAAGCTAAGATGGCTTTTTCGTTAAACATATAGTCAACTTTGCCATAATAGCCCTCACTGTATGTCTGAATACAACTACAAACCCGCATATCTTGGGGTGTGACGTAATCAAATTCAGATAGTCCACTGCTAAGACGTTTAAGGGCTATGGGGCGGCCTTTACTCCATTCTCCTTTGGCATTAACTTTTTGTTCCTTTGGTTGCAAGACACATCTGTTAGGATAGAAGGTAATGAACCATGCTAACCGCAGTTCTGATTCTGGTTTAACTGGGGTTTGTGGTTGTTTCTGGAGATTTGCTAGGGCATTGAGGCACATTTCCCAAGCTGCTTGGGGTTGGATGAGGTCTACTATGGTTTGGATGCCGCTATCTTCTCGGAGTGCTGCTGCCTGTTGTTTATAGTTACTACTGGGTTTGAGTCGGGATAGGAGTTCGGCGGTTTCCATGGTTAGCCAGTGATGACCGGATGTGAGCGATCGCCGATATAATGGTTCTAGTATGTCAGGTAGGCGTTTTTTGGCAATCTCAGCATCCATCCAGTAAAGGCACAGAGAACAAAACAATGTTTGTAAGCTATTTTTTTCTTCTACGGAAGAAATATAGGCACTTACTACGAGTTCTTTTTGGGTAATATCACCTTGCTGGACTTGCAGTACCATTTTCAGTCTGGCATAAGTATACGTGAGCCAATGATCTGATTCACGGCACATTAATGTGGTATAATCTTCCGCTTCTTTGAGGCGTTGTCCTGAACCATCTTTTAATAGTGCTAGGATGAAAAACAAGCCGCTAATTGTATTAAAATATATTTGACGTTTGCCTGTGGCTTTTTTTATAGCTTTAAGGGCATCTGTATAATATTTAATTGCTTGTTCATTTTCACCCCGCACAAAACTCAACCAACCCCAATAAATAGCAGCGTTATTTTGATTTTCTGCTGATACCCGTTCTAAACTCTCTTGTGCGTCTTCGGTATCACCCCGCAATAGGAATTGTTCTGCCAAAATCAAATGCAAAGAATCTGAAGAATATTCTCCTTCTTCATTACATTCTTCATCCAGCATCATCAACGCATCTTCGGAATCAGATAATTGTAATGCTGAATTTAAGAGAATGCTAGATATACTAATATTGTATAATTCTTTTGGTAGGGTGTTAAACCAATCTTCGTTAAATGGGTTATTGCATATCTGCTCGAAGATATTTTCTATGACTATTTTTTCGTCACAATAACTGTGCTTCTGATAATATTCAATTTGCTTATTAATAAAACTTGGGTCTTTGCGGTAAAGACCAATACGGATTTCTCTTATACATTCGCTTAGGCTACGAAAAATCCGAATATCATTTACATAAGTACGTATTGGTAGTTTTTCCTCTACGGCTTTAACTAATATCTCGAAATTTCCAGTTTCTACTGCATGACGAGTAGCAATTTCTGTGATTAAGGGATGACATTCAGGACCTGATTTGTTTTCCTTGACTAGTAAAAGTGCTATTACCAATTTCTCAATTTGGTAATTGAGGGTTGTAGTAGTCCAAGGTCTATTCTTTTCGTCTAAGGCAGCAGTTTGCGAAAGACAACTGAGGAATGAACTTTTGTCTATCGGTGCATAAATTACCGAAAACAACTGGATAATTTTTTGGATAGCAGGGGATAAATCGAAGTATTTTTTAGTGAGTTGTGTTTGTAGTTGGGTGGAATTAGGGTTAAAATCGGACATGGTAAGTAGGTGAGCATCAATATTTATCGTTAGGGCAAGGCAACACGCAGGGACGCATAGTTGGTATATTATCTTTTAGGTTATCAGATACATTGCTAGATTTTGTCAAAGTTGGAATATTGATCAATAAGACTTAGGTGAAAAACTTCTCAAACTCTTATTTCTCCATGGACTCTGAGGTATGCGCTACTCTCATGTATTTTCCGTAACTCCTGCGTAAGTCCTATAATTTTGAGATCGAACTTTATCCCACAGCGATAAAACCCCACCCCTAGCCCCTCCCCGCAAGCGAGGAGGGGAATGTAGAGTTTAAATTTGTGGTTTAAACCTTGTCTACTTTGAGAATCATAGTTTTTTACCAAAGTTATGAGATTGCTTCCTTACGTTGCAATGACAGGATCATTAAAAACTTCAGATTCCAATATGGACATGATTTAACAGTATTCTTGGATGGGTTTTACATCTAGATTGGTGTTTTGCAGGGAACGGATAGCGGCAACGGTGGCTTTAGCGCCGGCTATGGTGGTGATGATGGGAATTTTGTAACCTAATGCTGTGCGACGGATTAACCTAGCATCAGTTTGGGCTTCTTCCCCGGAAGGTGTGTTGATAATCAGTTGGATTTTTTGGTTTTTAATGGCATCAATGACGTGGGGACGACCTTCATGGAGTTTTAACACTGATTCGATTTTTAACCCTTGTTCCTCCAGGACTAGCCTTGTACCTTGGGTAGCCATGACGTTGAAACCCAAGTCGATAAATTCTTTAACTACATTGAAAGCTGCTGCCTTATCGCGATCGCTCATGGACACAAATACTGTACCCTTGAGTGGTAAACGCTCTCCTGCACCTAATTCGGCTTTAGCGAAGGCGCGACCAAAATCACTGTCTATCCCCATTACTTCGCCTGTTGAGCGCATTTCGGGACCCAAAATTGTATCTGTCCCTGGGAACTTATTAAAGGGCAATACGGCTTCTTTGACGGCAATATGAGTAGGGATGACTTCTTGGGTAAAGTTCAATTCCTCTAAGGTTTTACCGGACATGATTAAGGAGGCTAATTTGGCCAGTTGTACGCCGGTGGCTTTAGAAACAAAGGGAACAGTCCGGGACGCGCGGGGATTGGCTTCTAAAATGTAGACTTGGGGTGAATAACTACTTGCACCAACGACTGCAAATTGAATATTCATTAAGCCAATGACATTCAAAGCTTGGGCTAGTTGAACTGTCCAAGTGCGAATTTGACTTAATACGGCTGGGGGTAAGGAAATGGAGGGTAAAGAACAAGCCGAGTCTCCTGAGTGGATACCCGCCTGTTCGATGTGTTCCATAATGCCACCAATTACAACTCTACCCGTATGGTCAGCGATCGCATCCACGTCAACTTCAATGGCATTTTCTAAGAACTTATCAATTAAAATGGGGTGTTCGGGTTCTATCAACACGGCAAAGGTCATGTACCGTTCTAAATCTGCGTCAGAGTAGACGATTTCCATCGCCCTTCCCCCTAAAACGTAGCTAGGACGCACCACAACAGGATAACCAATGCGTTTCGCCACAATTAAGGCATCTTCGTAACTGCGGGCAATACCATTGGGTGGTTGAGCAATATTTAACTGCTGGAGGATCTTTTCAAATCTCTCCCGGTCTTCTGCCATGTCGATAGAATCTGGTGATGTTCCCCAAATTTTGGTAATGGGTAATGGGTAATGGGTAATGGGTAATTGTTCTTTTTCAGTAGCAACCTGGTTGAGATATTCCTGCAAGGGAATTGCTAATTTTAATGGTGTCTGTCCACCAAATTGGACAATGATTCCTACTGGGTTTTCCGCTTCGATGATGTTGAGAACGTCTTCTTTGGTTAACGGTTCAAAATAAAGGCGATCGCTAGTATCATAATCGGTAGAAACGGTTTCTGGGTTGGAGTTAACCATGATTGTTTCATAACCTGCCCCCTGTAAGGCATAAGCCGCATGACAACAACAATAATCAAACTCAATTCCCTGACCAATGCGGTTGGGTCCTCCACCCAAAATCATTACCTTGGGTTTAGTGGAAGGTAAAACTTCCGTTTCTAATTCGTAGGTAGAGTAGTAGTAAGGAGTCAAGGCTTCAAACTCCGCCGCGCAGGTATCCACGGTTTTGTAAACGGGAATCACACCTAACTCTTTACGATATGCTCTTACTTCATCTTCCTTGGTTTTAGTAGCATAAGCGATTTGGCGATCGCTATATCCATCCCGCTTCACCTTATACATTTGCTCTTTTGTCAACTGCTTTAAGGGTGTACGTTTCAGGAATTTCTCTACTTCTAGCAGTTGTTGTAATTTATCTAAAAACCAAGGATCAATGGCAGTTAGTTCGTAAATTTCCTCATTAGTCATTCCCAACTGCATGGCATGACGTACCGCAAAAATCCGTTCTGGGTTTGGTGTCCGCAACAGGGAACGAATTTGTTCTCCACTGGGTAATTTTTCTGGCTTATCGCAACCCCAACCAGCGCGACCGGTTTCTAGAGAACGTAAAGCCTTTTGAAAAGACTCGTTAAATGTTCTACCAATGGCCATGGCTTCCCCCACTGACTTCATTTGAGTTGTCAGCACTGAATCTGAACCAGGGAACTTTTCAAAGGCAAAACGGGGAATTTTTGTCACCACGTAATCAATCGTGGGTTCAAAGGAAGCCGGGGTTTTTTTGGTGATGTCGTTTTGCAGTTCGTTTAACGTATAACCCACAGCTAACTTAGCCGCGATTTTGGCAATGGGGAATCCTGTGGCTTTAGAAGATAAAGCAGAACTGCGAGACACACGGGGATTCATTTCAATTACTACCACATCCCCATCAACGGGATTAACGGCAAACTGGATATTAGAACCACCAGTTTCTACGCCAATTTCCCGAATGATTTTAATTGCCATATCCCGTAACCGTTGATATTCTTTATCGGTCAGGGTTTGGGCAGGGGCTACGGTGATAGAATCGCCAGTATGGATACCCATGGGGTCTAGGTTTTCGATAGAACAGATAATTACCACGTTATCTGCCAAATCGCGCATCACTTCCAACTCATATTCTTTCCAACCCAAGAGAGACTGGTCGATGAGAATTTGGGAAACGGGACTAGCATCAATCCCCACCTGTGCCATTTCTTCAAATTCTTCTTTATTGTAGGCAATACCACCCCCAGTCCCCCCCATTGTAAAGGCAGGACGGATAATTAGGGGATAGGTACCAATGGAAAGAGCGATCGCTTTAGCTTCTGCTAAGGTTGAAGCTGTACCACTGGGGCAAACTGCTACCCCAATCTTCTCCATAGCCTCGTTAAACAGTTTCCTGTCTTCGGCTTTTTCAATTGCGGGTAACTTAGCACCAATTAATTCAACATTGTATTTGTCTAAAACACCATTTTTAGCCAATGTCACCGCCAAATTTAGGGCTGTTTGTCCCCCCATGGTCGGCAATAAAGCGTCTGGACGTTCTTTAGCGATCACTTTTTCGACAATTTCCGGTATTAAAGGCTCAATATAAGTCCGATTAGCCGTTTCCGGGTCAGTCATAATTGTGGCAGGGTTGGAGTTAATCAACACCACCTCATAGCCTTCTTCTCGCAATGCTTTACAGGCTTGAGTCCCAGAGTAGTCAAATTCGCAAGCCTGGCCAATCACAATTGGACCTGAACCTAACAATAATATCTTCTTGATGTCATCACGACGGGGCATAGTCTTTGCCTTGGAATAAGAGAATACAAATCCTGACTATTTTAAGGGTCTTTACCCCCTGTCATCCTATTTATTATCAACTTTTCCAGGTTTTAATGTCCAACGGGTGAAAAGACTGTTGGAGGAAAAGGAGGCAGTACCGTAGGTAATGATGAGAATTGTTTCTATTAATACTAAAAATAATTTAGCCCGCAGTTTTTTTAATGTTCATGGATTCATCCTCAAAGGTTTTGATAAATATTTTTATTTATTGAAATAACTTACTTGAGAATTTTTAGCAAAAACCTGGTATTTGACATAGAGATAGCTTATGATAATCATCAATTTATGAAAAATAATATATAGGAAAATACCAGTTAAAATATATTATTTGGCAATTAATCAAATAGAAAAATATTATTCTAATTTAATTAGTTTACTAGCTAAAATTAAATTAAAAATGGCAGAGACTTTAATATTTTCATCCCTGCCCAAAAAATTTATTTTTAAGAGTTGCTGATTCTTACTTTTTCTGCTGTCCTAAGTTAAATCAGTCAAGATTGCAATAACTTTAGTTTTGAGCAGGTTGAACAAAACCCAATGTTAAACTATCCTTAGCAAGGAAGTGAGATAAATGATAAGCTCTTTCTTCAGTTTTTAACAGAATTTTTTCGTAAAGATAGCGTGTACCTCTGTCGCCCAAACTCTCTGCTTGAGCGGCTTGACGGCGAATCACACCAACCATAGCTTGTTCTGCAACTAGGTCATTTTCTATCATCTTCCGGGAAGAATATACGCCATCACTTTCTGGTTCAAAACAGCATAATTCCGCTAATTTACTAAAACTAGCAACGGGTACACCGCCCAGTCCATTCAAACGTTCGCCAATTTCATGAATATGATCTTGAATTTCTTGGTAGCTTTCGTTGAAAAATTCATGCAGGGAGTAAAACTCTGCACCTTCAACTACAAAGTGGTGTTTTTGGTACTGTAAATACAGTGCTTGAAAACTAGCCAAAACCACATTAAATCCCTCAACCACTGGTGCGGTTACACTGTGATCCAGTAATACAGGGTTGTCGTAGACTTGACCAAAATTTTGTACCAAAGTTTGAGTATCAGCCATTGTTCTCCTCGCTTTTGCACAGTTATCATTTTTAACTGCTTAATCTCTATATATTAACATTTTAAAAAAGATGTCAAGCTTATTCCATATCAAATAATTTTTAAATTTTAACCCCCCCTAAGTCCCTACTTTTTTCTAGTTGTGGTGTATATCATTACTATCCTTGACTCGGAATCGTCAATGTGCATACAAATCAACTTAAAAAAATGTTGAAAAAGTGCTTGCCAAGAGGTATTTTCTTTGCTATCTTATTGATAATAATTTGCACTTAATTAATCACCCAAAAAAGGGTGTAACTCTCACCAATTCTAGGGTTAGGGAGCTAATGTCTATTGTTTACTGCTAATTTATTGCATATTGAGGGTAGTTCTCTTGAAATTTTTTAGTTCAGATACAGTTCTAAAGCACATTGTTGAGGTAAATTGGGCAGATCGTTGGCAAGTGTATCAACGTCTGAGAGAGTTAGACATTCCCTGTTACTGTGAAAGTAACCAGCCATTAGAGGTAGAAATTACTAATCCCATCTTGGCTGTTCAGTTTTGGAGTGTGTTGCGACAATTTACCGCTTCTCGTCAAGACTTGATTAGGAATCTTGAACAATGTTGGCAAAATTCCTACCAGAATTAGTCGTTCGGTGGATCAGATGTCAAATATCTGTGAATTATTAGCAAATTATCGAGTCTGACGCACCCTACCAATTTATTTCTTTGTTTTTCTCCCAGAAGCTTGCTTCTTCACTTTCAATTACCAAGGAATGTATGTATGATGGAATTAGCAGAATTTTGTCTTGAGGGGCGGTTTTTAGATTTTGTCATCAAAGACGGCTATAAGCTGAAGGGTTTATTGCTGGGGACTGCTGACGGTGAATGTTATGTCAAACTAGCCAAACATTTGCAGTTTACCTTTGATTTAAATTTACCGCGCGGTACTTGGTTGCAGGTAGTGGGAACGAAAAAGTACGACTCGAAAAAAGATAAAGTGACATTAAAAGCGGAACGGGTAATGGCTGCGCGTTCCCAGAAACAGGATATTCAGGTAAAACCAGCGAAAACCCAAACTATTTTAGTCTGTCAAAAGTCGGATTGTATGAAGCGCGGTGGTAAGGCGTTGTGTCAAGCTTTAGAGGGGGCATTGAGCGATCGCTCTTTACAAGATACAGTAACTATTAAAGGTACTGGTTGCATGAAAAATTGTAAAGCGGGTCCAAATCTAGTTATGCCCGACAAAACCCGCTATAGTCGCATACAAGCTCATCAGATACCGACCTTAATAGATAAGCATATTTCTAGTAATGTCACAGTAAATACTCCCAGTTTGGCTGAAGTTTAATAAACGAACCACAGAGGCACAGAGTTCACAGAGAAATGAGGTTTTGAGAGGTATTTTGCGTAAGTCCTGAAGCGATCTGTTAGTAAAAATGTATTGACATTGTACACACAAGTGGAGGAACATCTCTACAGTCCTTAACCAAACCGTATTGTTTTATTCCCTGTTCCCTGTTCCCTTCTGTAATTATGTTTAATCCCCAGAGGATTTTTCGCAAAGAAGCCCTAGAGAAACTTTCCACTCCTGAACAATTAGATCAGATGATGCAGATAGTTAGTCCGATGGATTGGCTTCCATTGAGTGCTTTGGGTGGATTAACTTTATTAGCTTTGGGGTGGAGTATTTGGGGACGGATTCCTATTTATATTGAAGGTAAAGGATTATTGAATGTACCTCGACAGGTGTTAGAAATTCAATCTCCTGTAACAGGTCAATTACAAACTATTCAAGTAGAAAAAGGACAATGTGTAAAGAAGGGACAAATTGTAGCGACAATTGATCCTGCTGATTTAAAACAACGCTTAAAACAAGAACAAGAACGCTATACTCAGTTAGTTGCCCAAACAAATGATAGTCAATTTGTGCGTCGTAGTTTGACTGAATTGCAAATAGAGGAAATTAGCAAATCTCGGATACAGTTACAACAGCAACTAAAAAATCTTCAGCTTTTAACACCGCAACTACAAACTAATCAAACAGGTACAATCGCTCTCCAACAAAAAATATTACAACAACAGTTAAAAGATTTGCAAGCTTATACCCCAATTTTACAACAAACAGACTTGAGAGCGATCGCCCTTCAACATCAAAGTCTTTCTCAACGTCTCCAGCAAGTCCGCAAAATAGCTCCAATCTTTCAACAACGTCTGATATCCCGTCAAAAACTCAGTGCTACGGGAGCATTAGCGAAAGATGAAGTTTTACGAGCAGAACAAGAATATTTGAACGCTTTAGGCAATATTTCAGACCTAGAACTGCAACTAAATCAACTACAAAACCGCAGAACGGAAGTTAAGCAACGCTATCTTAATAATCTGAGTAATATTAATCAGGTGCGTAACCAATTACAACAATTAAAAATTCAAGAAACTACAGCCCAACAAGACTATCTTAATCACTTAAAAACTATTAATGAAATCGCAAAAAATCTAGAAAATCTGAATATACAACAAACTCGGATAAAACAAGAAAATCTAGATACTAATCAAAATCAAATTAATCAACTCCAACAAATTAAACAACAAATAGCTCAACTAAAACAACAAATTACTATTAATAGTCAAGTTCTCAGTTTACAACATGGATGTATTTTAGATTTGCAAGTTACCACTGGTCAAATCGTTAATCCTGGTACTTCCCTTGCTTTAATGCAGTTAACTCCACAAAAACAAGAAATTATGAGTGTGAGTTATTTTGCAGTTAAAGATGGTAAACGCATTACCCCAGGAATGTCTGCTCAGACTACTCCAGATACAGTAGAAAGACAACGTTTTGGGGGTATTATCGGCAAAGTAATCAACGTTTCAGCTTTTCCTATTACTCAGCAAGCAGCAGCAGTAACTTTAGGTAATAAAGAATTGGCTAGTAATTTAATAACTTCTAAAGACACAGCAATGATTGAAGTATTAATAAAATTAGAATCTGATCAAAATAATTTAAGTGGTTATCGTTGGTCATCTTTTCATGAGAATAATCTAAAAGTTAGCGCAGGGACTACTACTACAGTGCGGGTATTAATTGAAGAACTTGCACCAATTACTTTTTTATTGCCGATGCTGCGATAGTTATTAAATCAGTAAACAATAGACATCTCCGGTAAAGATTGTAGAGACGTTCCATGGAACGTCTCTACAGGGGTTTTAAATGACTTTCACTCCAGGTCTAATAGTTTTGTATCTTTGACAAAGGTATAACAACGTAAAGTAGAACTAAAAGTTTTAAATGCAAAGTCTTTAGGGTGCGTCAGACAAAATAAATTAGACTAAAATGACTAATGATAAAATACTGACGCACCTGATTTATATTTATAACGGTTGAAATAAGTGATACTTGTGCAAACCTTCTGCTATATATGAATAACAAATTACCTAAACGAGTTCGTACACCAACTATCCTACAAATGGAAAGTGTAGAATGTGGTGCTGCGTCTTTGGGAATTATTTTAGCTTATTATCATCGGATTGTTCCCTTAGTTGAACTACGACAAATGTGTGATGTTTCCCGTGATGGTAGCAAAGCCTCTAATATTCTTAAAGCTGCACGTCATTACGGAATGGAAGCAAAGGGTTTTAAAAAGCAAATTAGTCAACTGGAGGAAATGTCACCACCCTACATAGTATTTTGGAACTTTAATCATTTTGTAGTGGTGGAAGGCTTTGGCAAAGAACGAGTATATTTGAATGATCCGGCTACAGGACCCCGTACTGTCACATTCAACGAGTTTGATCAAAGCTATACGGGGGTTGTGTTAGTGCTAGAACCAGGGGAATCATTCACCCCTCAGGGACATAAACCGAGCTTGATTGATGCGTTGAGCGATCGCTTAAAAAATTCCCAATCACCCCTATTCTACAGCTTCCTAGCCAGCTTACTGTTAGTAATTCCAGGTTTAGCTATTCCCGTATTTAGTCAAATTTTGATAGATGAGATTCTATTGCAACAACGCCAAAGTTGGCTTCATCCCTTATTGCTAGTTGGATTCCTCACAATTATCATTCAAGCAATATTAACTCTGTTGCAACGTAGAATGCTTAGACAATTGAAGATTAAATTATCTATATCTATGTCCAGTCAATTTGTCTGGCATATTTTGCGCTTACCAGCCCAGTTTTATGCTCAACGTTTTGCAGGTGAAATTAGTAATCGGGTACATTTAAATGATCGTGTTGCCGATATCCTCTCTACCCAACTTACAACCAACACCATTGATATCTTCATGGTTATATTTTACGCCCTGGTCATGTTCACCTACGACGGAATTTTAACCTTGATATCCATTATTTTTGCTATTATTAATATTATTATTTTGCAGTTAGTTAGCCGTCCTCGACAAGATGCTTACCTGCGTTTATCTCAAGATCAAGGTAAAATTGCTGGAATCAGTATTGCTGCTCTACAAAGTATTGAAACCCTTAAAGCTTCTGCCCTAGAATCAGATTTTTTTGCTCGTTGGGCTGGTTATTTTAGCAAAACGGTTAATACTCAACAGTCTTTAGAGATGACTAATTTAAGTATTACTGTCTTCCCAAATTTGCTATTTAACCTGAATACTGCCATCATTTTAATAGTAGGTGGTTTACAGGTAATGGAAGGACAAATTAGTATCGGAATGTTAATAGGCTTTCAATTACTAATGCAGAACTTCCAAGAACCCATCACTAACCTTGTCCAATTTGCTAGTCAGTTACAACAATTAGAAGGAGACTTAAATCGGTTAGATGATGTTCTGAATAATCCTATTGATACCCAGGTGAAAAATTCTGATTCTCTGGTAGTTTATCCTCACTATAATTTTCGCTTGCGTGGTCATTTAGAACTAAACAATATCACCTTTGGTTATTCCCCAACAGTTGAACCATTAATCACCAATTTTAGTTGTATTGTCCAACCAGGAAAGCGTTTAGCCTTAGTGGGATGCAGTGGTTCTGGTAAATCAACAATTGCTAAACTAATTACTGGTCTTTATCAACCCTGGGAAGGGAAAATTCTGTTTGATGGACAACCACGCACAGTTATTCCTCGCGCTGTCATGACCAATTCTATGGCCATGGTTGAGCAAGAAATTTTCTTGTTTGGGGGTACTGTACGAGATAATCTTAGTCTTTGGGATGAAACTATTCCCACATCTCAATTAATTCATGCCTGTAAAGATGCGGCAATTTGGGATACAGTTCTTTCAATTCCCGGTGGTTTGGACGGAAATTTGTTAGAAGGTGGTGCAAATTTGAGTGGTGGTCAACGACAACGCTTAGAAATTGCCCGTTCTTTGGCAATTGACCCAGCAATTTTAGTCATGGATGAAGCAACGAGCGCTCTTGATGCCGAAACTGAACAGACTATTAATAATAACTTACGTCGTCGTGGATGTACTTGTGTGATTATTGCCCACCGCCTTAGCACGATCAGAGACTGTGACGAAATCATTGTCTTGGCATCTGGTAAGATAGTGGAACGGGGAACTCATCAGGAACTTTGGCAACAAGAAGGAGTATATCGTCGGTCAATTCAAGCGGAAGTAGACTGAAAAATATCTAAGGTTTGCCTGGAGGAAGGGGTATTGCAATACGTCCTTTTAAGAAAATATTTGTGTTTTTATCTTCATTAAAAAATGTAGGGGAGATAATACCAACCCTACATTTACTTGGGTCATTGGTTGTACTTAATGGTTTGGTAAATTATTAACCTATAAGTTGTTGTTTGACGGAACTAACCATCTGTGATAGTTCTTGGCGGCTCTCCGTTTTGAGCAGATAACGGAAAGTAAACCAGATGGCGTAACTTATGCCAATGGTCTCAAAAATTAGTGCCAGCAAAGGTAAATCATGAATAGCATCTAGCACGGCTAGAGCTACCTTAACGGCAATAACTGCGGATATAATTAAAACGATGGTGAATAAAGCCTGTTTGTTTTTATTAACAAAACTGCCTAGATAATCAGGTATTGCGTCTAAAAAATCAGAAATTTGTCTGACAATTCGCTGCCATTGGGCTTCAGGTGCATTAACTGGTGGTAGCTTGGGCTGCTCTTTAGCCTCCGTACCTTCCAAGGATAATACTCCTGATGGTGAGGTGGAATCGACTGATGCTGGTTGCTGTTCTTTGGTTTCCATAATATCTATAATTGGGCAAGCACCACAGTATTGATCAGTAACTGGACGTAAATAAATATAACAGTCCAGGCTTCAATTCCCAAACTTTCAACATTTAACCTTTTAGACTTAATTTACTGACTTCTAGCCTTGAAAATTTATCTCTATCCACCTCATTACGGCTTGTACAACAAGGAATCGTTAGCCACTTCAACTTTTGGGTGTTGCAACGGTCGCGTTAACAATTACATCGGTTACACCTCTAATTTCCTTGGCTAAAGGTTCAATTTTAGCTAACTGATCCTGATCATTAACAGTTCCCACTACTGTCACTGTACCATCTTGTGCGGCATTAACTGTTAATTGACCACCAGGGATATTAGCTTCTAATTTAGAACGTACCTCACTAGCCAAGTCCCCAACTGCTCTATCTTGAGTATCTCCAGTTGCCAAATTTCGTTCTTCACGGGCGCGAATATCTGCATTAAGTTGTCTTCTGCGGATTTCACTTTGAGCGTCTTCTCTGGCTTCTTGTGTAACTTGTCCATTTGGTGCTACTGGAGCTTGTCCAGGCTCAGGTGCGGTGACAGTTGTTTTGGCTGTGTCGTTACAAGCTACTGAACCAAAGGCTAGTAGAGAACTAATTAAGAATGGAGTTAGCTTGTTCATTGGTTTAATGCTGGATATAAATAAATGATGAATGTGAGGTGAAGAATTAGGAACAATTATGTTCACTGATTTAAGGATGTAGGAGCAAGTTTTTGTTTTTTGCTCCTATTTGATAGACTAATTTAATCTGCTTAGATTCTTTCGGGCTGTCGGTGGTCAATGACAACTACAGGTGATTCTCCTGGGTAATTTGCAGAAATAGTGTCGGTATGTTTAACTGGTTCTAAAGGTTGATGTTCATCCATATCCCGGCTATTAAAAACAGAAAAATCTTGGATTCCTTGACGGTTGAGAATAGTTTGAGCCTGGAGAATTTGGGCTTCTGTGCCGTCTACCATGATTAAGTAATCTCCTTGTTGAAAGCGATCGCTATAAATTCGCGCTCTGTCTTCTGGTATACCTAAATCTACCAATGCCCCTGCAATACCACCTATAGCTGCACCTACAGCACCACCTGTTAAGGTTGTGGCTAATGCTGTCGCTACCGCACCACCAGCCATCACGGGACCAACTCCGGGGATCGCTAATGTGCCAAGACCAACCAATAAACCACCTAAACCGCCTACAGCACCACCTGTAGCAGCGCCAGTTTTTATCGGTTCACCGGTTTTATTCCCTTGATTAAGGTCTCTATCAATATTGGTGTTATTGGCGTTTTTAGCAATTAGAGAAACTTGGTTCATGGGGAAGCCGGCATTGTGTAATTCTTGTAGTGCTGCTTCTGCTTCTCGACGATGGGAAAATACACCAATTGAGCGCTTTCTAGTTTGTGAAGATATATTCTGATGACCATTTGGTTCGTAAATTTGCCATTGTTGGATTCCATGTTGACGGAGAATTTCAGTAGCGCGATGGATTTCAACTTCGCTACCTTTTACCGTCACAATATAGTCACCATTCTGAATGCGTTTTTGATAAAATCTAGTCTGGTCGTCTCGAAGACCTAGAGTATTAGATTCTTCAAAGCGATCGCTAGTTTTAATTCCCGCTAAAGCATTCCTATCTAGATACTTGTTGTGGGTCAAGGAAATTTGGTGTAAGGGAAAACCTACATTTCGTAAATCGTTGATTGCTGCTTCTGCATCTTGTAAGGAAGAAAAGTAACCAATGGCATTTCTACTATGAGTTACATCCCGATGAGTTATATCAACAGTTTCTTTTTCATGATCAAGATGATCGTAAATTTCAAACTCTTCAACACCCCAACGATGGAAAACTGCCTCAGCATTGGCAATTTCTGCATCTGTGCCTTCTATTATTACTAAATAGTCGCCCCTCTCTACTCTTTCATGATAAACTTTTGCTCGTTCTTCTGGTATTCCTAAACCAATCAACGAACCAATTAAACCTCCTGCTGCTGCACCAATACCCGCACCAGCGATCGTTGTAGCTAAGGTGGTTGCTGTAGCCCCAGCTAACATAATTGGACCTATTCCTGGTAATGCTAAAGTTCCCAAACCAACTAATAAGCCTGTTAAACCACCTAATGTACCACCAGAAATTGCCCCGACTGTCGCACCATCATCGGCTTTGTTACCAACTTTTTCTTGAACTTTAGTTTCACCAATATCGTCTTTGCGATCGCTATCTCTGGCAATAACAGAAACTCTTTCCATCGCAAAGCCTGTATTTTTCAATTCATGCAATGCCTGTTCAATATCACGACGATGGGCAAATACACTTATGGCACGTTTACGCACACCTATGACCATAGTTAATATTCTCCCAGAATTATACAAATGATGTTAGTTACGAATTTCTCAAAAATCATATTCAAGATTTATTCAAAACAATAACTTTACTCCCTTTTATTAGGGCTTTTTTTCCTTTAATTTTCATCATTCTCTTGGAATAAAATTTATCTCTATCATTGGGTATAGGTAATTATGTTGTTTGCTGATCAATAAAAAATTAATAAGGTGGATTTAATAATTCTTTTTATATAAAATTTCCCAATCTAGTTGTTAATTCTTTCTTCTTCTAATTCACAAATTGCTATACCAAACACAAATGGAAAATTAACTTTTATAAGATTACAATAAACCAGACTTGTAAGGGTTTAGCGATGCTCAACCCCTACTGTAAAATAAAACTATTAAGCCGTTTTCACTATATATTCATGTATTTTGAAAATACATACATTTTGAGTAGGCAAAGGAATAAAAGAATTACTGTTTTAGTTGAGTTTTAAAGCATTCACTGGTACTTCATCCCAAGATTCCACTATCCGTAACTGTGCTACCCATCCATCAATTTTTTGCTGGTCGGTTAAATTAGACTTAAATGAATCATGGCAATCTTGAGCATGAGACTCGTTACAACAAGCAATACAGGCATATATTAGTCCTGATGGATCAATTTGTTCGTTTACCCAAATAATCATCTCGAATCCCTCAAAATATAACAAAATTAGTGGTAAAAAAATAGCGATCATCTTATGAAAAAAAGTTCTCATAATCGTCATGATTACCAATCCAGAACCATGTAACTGTATCACCCTCTAAAATCCCAATTGCTCGATAACTGCGGTTTATCCTCACAGACCAGATATTTTCCTTATTATTTATACATTTAAAGTGTAAAGATCGATGAAAAGGATTTTCTCTCCATAACCGATAAGCTTTTCTTGCACTATTTCTAACTTGCTTGTCAACAGACTGATACTGATCCCAAAAAGAAGAAAGGGTTGCTGATTTCATCGGTGTTCATTACCTCTATATCTAGATACCCCAAATCTACTTTTTTTTGAAGCCATATCCAAATTCTGAATTTATAACTTGTCATAGTCCATTGGTTTTGCAAGTCCCTGTGCAATTTCTCTTTTAGCTCGTTGAGCAGATGCCATCAATTGTGCTTGAGTTTTTTTAAATGAATTATCCCATTTAATTTCGTCTTGTAAATCTTCCAGATATTCTCGAAGATGTTCTGCAACTTTGTCTTGTACGTCTTCAGATAAAGATTCCATCATCTTAATGACAGTAGCGATCGCTGGAGATGACATAATGGAATTTTCCTTTTCTTTTAAAGCTGATGACTCTATTTTACTAAACACTGACAATTCCCGACCACTGTACCTTTTTCTGTTTTTCCCGACGATAAGAAAAGAAATGTTCAGAATGTTGGAAGGTACAATAGGGAGCGATCGCTATTTGTTCAGGACTAATCCCCAGGGAATCTAATTGTAAAGCATTCACCCTGCGTACATCTAACCGTACCTTATCCGGTTGAGGATCTGCAAACAGAGGAGAATTAGGCAAATTATGTAACCCAGCAATCATCTTTTCGGGATGATCATCTGGTACAATGGTGCTGCCTATTTCCACAGCCACATCTACCGAAACCTGGTAAACTTCCCCAGATATAGCAGGACCCATGGCAATCCGTAGATTTTCCAGTTTACTACCTTGAGATTGCATTCGCGCGATCGCTTGGGGAACAATTTTCGCTGCTGTACCCCGCCAACCAGCGTGTAAAGCCGCCACCTGTCCAGTTTGTACATCCCCAATCAACACAGGTGTACAATCAGCAGAAGCAACCCACACCGCTTGTAACGGTTGTTCACTAATCAAACCATCTGCCAAAGCCAACTCAGCCTCACTGGTACTTAAATGGTAATCAACTTCCTGGGGAGTGAGAACAGTATTGCCATGTACCTGCTGTAAGCGATAAACTGAAGCGTCTGGTTGCAGCACATTTACTAATTCCTGTGGTGGACGAGGCCAAAACTGCTGGGTAAAAAAAGCATGAGGCCAAAGTTCTAAAATATTACAACTCAGGTAAGGTAGACCTTCCCAATTGTGCCAGCGCCAAGTGTGCATCTTAAACCAAACCTAAACAAAAAATAAACACCGCTCATTAATGCTAACTTGAACAACGAGACTTATGGGAACTGCTGTGGAATTTGATCAGCAACTTTTGATAGACACCTTAAAAACCGAACGCAAGTATTCAAACTTACCATTTTCTCTACATATTTTTGATTCTCTTGCCTCAACAAATCAAACCCTCTGGGAATTACTCAACCAAGGAGCAAAACCAGGAACAGTAGTTATTGCTACCCAACAAACCGCCGGACGAGGGCAATGGGGTCGTCAATGGGTATCTCCTACTGGGGGCTTATATCTTTCGGTTGCCATTACACCTAAATTAGCAGCTACCGATGGTTATCAATTAACCTTAGCTAGTGCCTGGGGAATTACCACACAATTACAAAAATGCGGTGTGAATGTGGGAATAAAATGGCCAAATGATTTAGTATTAAGTGGTCGCAAATTAGGCGGCATCTTAACTGAAACCAAAGTCCATCAAGGACAAATCAGCCAAGCAGTGATAGGTGTTGGTATTAACTGGACTAACCCAGTACCAGAAACCGGCATCAATCTAAAACTGTGGCAGGAATCCCAGAATTTTCGGACAATTCCTTGTCTAGAAGTTCTAACTTCCACCGTTTTACTGGGAATAGAAGCCGGGATAGAGTGTCTAACCCAAGGAGGAATAGACATACTCCTATCTAACTATGTCAATTTACTCACAAACATGGGTGATCAAGTTTATGTCAATAATCTTTTAGGGACTGTAGTTGGTGTAAATTCCCAAGGGAATCTCCGCTTAAAAATGACAACACAGAATACCAATTCACTAACAACACCGGAAATTGTCCTTGAACCCGGTACAATCAGTTTGGGTTATCGTCGATCTTCTGTGAAAGAATTTTAATTAATTGATTTCCGTCGGCTGTATTAGCATCATCTCTTTCGATTTATTACACACAACTGAGAGAAAAAATGACACAGCGCAATAAATCTGCCCATAAAAATTTGTATTCTTTACAGCAGCAAGGTGGCAAGACTAAAAGATTTGCCTCTACCTTACCAGCCCAAAGCCTCTGTTGGTTAAGCAGCTTGAGCCTTTTAAGTAGTGGTTTCGTAGTTGCTCAAACAGAAACATCAATAGACAATATCGTTCCCACCATTGAAAATTCTGAACCAGCAGTAGCAAAGCAAGAGAATATTGCGCCAAAATTATCTCCATCCAAGCCAGATTTTTCTGAACGGCGAATTAAACTCAAAAAGAAACTTCAGGGAGAAAATGTTACTCAAGCAATACAATCAATCAGACAATCTAAGCCAAAAGTAGAAAAGTCTCAACCTGCTGTTATTATTAGAACTTCTAAACCCCAATCTTCTCCTAAGAACGTTTCAGAAGTTGCTCAACCGATCAATAATTCAACTACCACTATTAGAGCAACAGAAAGCAAAACAAAGGATTTCAATAACGCCTATATTGACACCAATAGTTATGACAACACGGCTACGGGTAAATATCAACCACCCAGTTCTGTAGTAATTACAGAACGCTCTAGCGCTTGTCGCACAGTTTTATCAGCCGGAAAAGCCTCCAGTGCAGCTTGTAACAAAGCACCTGAAAATAATTCTGTAGCTAATTCTCAAGGGAAATCAGCGCCTACTTGGCTGAAAAAAAGCGAAAATGCCAGTTTAGCTAAAGTAGAACCAAGTACAACTAAAGTCGAGAACCAGAGCGTTCCATCCACAAGAGTTGAACGGGTGGCTCAAACCGTAGGTCGTGCAATTAACGGTAGCAGTCATACAAAAACAGCCTATCGTCCCAATAGGTTTATCCCTCAACCCAGCGAATTTGCCACCACTACTGTAAATTCCAGTCCCATTGCTGCCAAGATCGGGACTTTAGCCCCACCAATGATTGAGGGTAATGTGGCACCACGTACCAGTACAGTGTCTTACGACTTCGCGCTGGCTTCAGTATTACCTAAAGTTTCTTATAATCAAACAGTTGCTTATTATGGTGGTGGTTCGGGGATGAGATTCCCGTTAGCTGTTCCCGCGCCAATTACCTCATTGTTTGGCTGGAGGATTCATCCAATTACAGGCGATCGCCGTTTCCACGCTGGTACAGATTTAGGTGCGCCCATGGGAACACCCGTTTTAGCAACTGCAAAAGGTCAAATAGAAACTGCTGATTGGGTAGGCGGTTATGGGTTGACAGTAATGATCAATCATGCTTCTGCCCAACAAACTCTCTACGGTCACTTATCAGAAATCTTTGTCCGTCCTGGTCAGTGGGTTGAACCAGGAACAGTAATTGGCCGAGTTGGTAGCACCGGCAACTCAACGGGTCCTCACCTACACTATGAAATTCGCCACCTAACACAAAACGGATGGGTTGCAGTTAATCCAGGTGTACAGTTAGAAACTTCCCTCAGCCAATTGATCAGAAGTACACGCACCGCACGACTACCAGAATAAGTAATGGGTGATGGGTAATGGGGAATGGGTGATTGGTAATTGGTAATTGGTAATGGGTAATTGGTGATAAATTAATTATTCCTCCCCTGCCCCCTGCCCCCTGCCCCCTGCCCCCTGCCCCCGGTCACTGAGCGTAGCCGTTCGCGAAGCGTCTCGAAGAGAAGTGCTGCCTCCTATAAATACCCGTGTTCAGCTAAAAATGCGGGTGTGATTTCCTCTTGATGGTCTAATTTGCCTGGAGAGAGGAATTTTTCGACGTATTTACCGAGAATATCGCCTTCCAGATTCACCCAACTACCAGAAACTAAATGACTAAGGTTAGTTTCACTATAGGTTAAGGGAATCACTGCTACTGTAAACTGAGAGAGTTCTGATTCGTAGGCGGCTACCGTTAAGCTGATGCCATTGACAGCAATACTACCTTTGGGGACAATATATCGAGCTATATTATTTGATGCAGCAAAGGTCATTTCCCAAGAACTGGCTGTTTGTTCTGCTGAGATTAATCGACCAGTCCCGTCAACATGACCCATAACAAAATGGCCGCCGACTTTACCACCCACCCGCAACGACGTTTCTAGGTTCACATATCTCTGTTGAATTTCTACTTGAGCTAAAGTTGTGCGGCGCAGGGTTTCTGGTGAAGCAGTGGCGATAAATCCATCTGTTAACACTTCTTCAACCGTCAGACATACACCATCCACTGCCACACTGTCCCCATAAGTCAAATCTTGGATAATTGTTTCTGACCTACTGACACAAGTAATTTGCCAAAAGTCACCCCCCACGGGTTTGATAGTACCTAATGCTTGAATTAATCCTGTAAACACGGTTTTTGCCTAACTTAACTCTATTTGTTGCCTAATTTCAGTGTAAATTAACTGATGATTCTGATAACAAATTTGGAACATTTAAGTATAATTTCTGTCTTTTTTGGGTAGATGAATATTAACATATTAGCATCAATTTTCAGGCATACTTGTTTAAATTAGGTGATTGTTTCGGAACAGCCTTTAGACTAACGAAGTATTAAGTATCAAGGGTGAAGGATAAACAATAAAGTCATAGATACCAAATTGAGTTATTATTTTTTGAGTCTTGAGTAATATCCAAAATCTAAAACTTTAAATTGGTATAAGATACTGGTAAATGTCTTACCTTTGAGAGAGAAAAAATCAAAAGAATACTTCGATATTCTTAGTTCATCTCTCTAGGGGTCATCAATACCCACCTTTATCCTTCAATCTTGAGTTAACTAATTCTAGAGTTCACCACCAGTTCGGAGTTTAATAGAAGCAATTATAGAAAAGAAAAGCCTATGTTTATTGTTGCCCCAAGAAAAACTCGACAAGTGTATTATCTGCCACATAATTACCAAGCAATCAAAGGATTTTAGAGGCTTCGCCAATGATTGAAATGAGAGTCGCTGGCATAGCATTAGATGCCATAACCCGTAGCCCGATTGTACTTCTGAAGGATAGTTCAGATCGTCGTGCTTTGCCAATTTACATAGGACAGGAACAGGCTAGGGCAATTATGGGGGCGCTGGAGAATCAAAAACCTCCTAGACCCTTAACCCATGACCTGATGGTAAATTTTCTGGAATCCTGGAATATAACTTTAGAAAAAGTGATCATTCATTCCTTGCAAAAGGATACATTTTATGCAGTTTTGATTGTTCAGCAAGGGGAAAGTAAAAAAGAAATTGATGCTCGTCCTAGTGATGCGATCGCGATCGCTCTCCGTACAAATGCGCCAATTTGGGTGATGGAGGAAGTAGTTGCTGATGCTTCTATTCCCGTTGACCGCGACGCTGACGAAGCTGAACAAGAAGCTTTCCGCGAGTTCATTTCTAATCTCCGTCCAGAGGACTTAATCAAGCGATTTGGTAATGGCGATAGTTAAGCAAATGTTAAGTAGTTAATGCTAGGTAATGAGTGCTGAATGCTGAGGAAAAATCACAAACAATCAACAGTTAAAAAAGCAAGATAAAGAAAATAAACCGATTAAATTCTTTATTTTTCAACCCTTACTCAGTATCCAGCACTCAAAACTTTAATTATGCAATACCGACGTTTTGGTAAAACTAATTTACAACTTTCTGTATTTTCTTTAGGAACAATGCGTTATTTGGCTAATGCCGAAAATGCCAAAAATACCATTGAAAAAGCTTTATCTTTGGGAATTAATCACCTAGAAACAGCCAGAGGTTACGGAAAAAGTGAGGAGTATCTTGGTCAGGCTTTAAAAAATGGTTTTTCAGTACCACGAACACAGCTACATATCACTACCAAAATCCCCCCAACCCCCGATGCTGACACCATGCGTCAGTGGATTAATGAATCTATAAAAACATTAAATTTAGACTATATTGACTGTTTGGGAATACATGGTTTAAATACCCAACAACATCTAGAATGGGTACAAACTAAAAACGGCTGTATGCAAGCAGTACAAGAAGCCGTAAATGATGGACGGGTGCGACACGTTGGTTTTTCTACCCATGCTCCCTTAGATATTATTTTAGCAGCTATCAATACAGATTTATTTGAATTTATTAATTTGCATTATTACTATTTTTTTCAGCGCAACGCCCCAGCAATTCAGTTAGCGGCTGAGAAAGATATGGGTATCTTTATTATTTCTCCTGCTGATAAAGGAGGAAGACTTTATACACCTTCTCAAACTTTAAAAGAACTTACTCAGCCATTTACACCGTTAGAGTTAAATTATCGTTTTTTGCTCAGTGATCATCGGATTACTACCTTGAGTGTAGGGGCTGCAACTCCAGAGGAATTAATCGAACCTTTGCAAGTTGCTGATAGTAGCGATCATTTAACAGAGGAAGAAGTTACTATTTTTCAAAGTTTAGAAAATCAGCAAAAAAGTATTTTAAAAACTGATAAATGTAGTCAATGTTATGCTTGTTTACCTTGTCCAGAAAATATTAATATTCCTGAAGTTTTAAGATTACGAAATTTAGCCGTGGCTTATAATATGACAGACTATGGAAAATATCGTTACGCAATGTTTGAAAATGCCGGTCATTGGTTTCCAGGAATGAAAGGTAATCGTTGTACAGAATGCGGTGATTGTCTGCCTAGATGTCCTGAAAATTTAGATATTCCGGTTTTGTTAGCAGATACTCACGACAGGTTAAATGGGAAGACTGGAAGGCGATTGTGGGGATAAATAATTTAAATTTAGGGGTCTTTCGGCGCTTTTATTTGATGGAGAATTAATACTAAAGTGCCAGTTTGATAAACTATGTAATCTGAAATTGTTAAAGTTACGAAATCCATATCCAAGTATTTTGATTAACTTGAGTTTATTTTTAATTCCTTCTACAGCACCACTGGTAGTTCTGTCCTCAAAATAACCTGCAACTTCACCAAACCATCTAGTCATTGTTCCTATACTTTTGGGAAAATACTAAAGTCCATCATGCATCCAATCTAATAAATTTATTATGTTTTCACTCCAAGGTTTAGTAGATTTAAATAAGTCTCGAAATTCTTCTTTTAGTGCGTGCATTTTTGCCAGAACTAGGTGAAACTTATTGAACTTTCTTTAATCCTTCTTTTTGTTTTTCATCCAAGGAATCTTCATTTTTTATTAAGCTATATTTGCTTTTATGGATTTACAGGATTTTTGTTGACATTATTGTGGATTTTTTTGTCTGAATCAGGAGATTTAGTCGTAGAAGTTGACATCACTCACACTGATATCAACAACAATGTTCTTTATTAAGACTTAGGAGTTCCTGAATTTTGGCGGTACAATGGTGAAATATTGAACATCTATGATCTTTAAAATGGTCAATATCAGGAATTAGAAAATAGTTCTACTTTTCCAGGTGTTCAAAAAAAGGAACTTTATCAGTTTCTCAGCAATTGCGCCTAACAAGGAACAACCTAGTCTCAGCCAGATTTGAAAGTGTGGATTCGGAGAAATAAATTAAATTTTTGACTTTACATCACCATGCCACCATCAACGTTAAAGACTTGTCCGGTGATGTAGGCTGCGGCAGGATCTGCGGCTAGGAAGCGCACCATGCCAGCTATTTCTTCCGGTTGACCAAAACGCCCTAGAGGGATGTATTGCAGGATTCCTTCGGCTTTAATGTCGCTGGTCATGTCGGTGGTGATGAAACCAGGGGCAACGGCATTGACGGTGATTCCACGGGATGCCAGTTCTTTGGCGACGGTTTTGGTAAAACCAATTACTCCGGCTTTGGCAGCGCTGTAGTTGGCTTGTCCGGGGTTGCCCATTTGACCGGCAACGGAGGCGATGTTGATGATTCGCCCTGAACGTTGTTTGAGCATGATTTTACTGACTGATTTGGTGCATAAAAATACACCTGTTAAATTGAGGTCTATGACTGCTTGCCAGTCTTCTAATTTCATGCGTAATAGTAAGGTATCACGGGTAATTCCGGCATTATTCACTAAAATATCAATGCGGCTAAATTTTTCTAAGCTGGTATTGATCAGTGTGTCTACTTGTTCGGCTTGGGATACGTCGGCTTGGAGAGCGATCGCCTCTCCTCCGTGTGCCGTGATTTCTGCTACTACTTGCTCTGCGGCTGTGCTGGAATTAGCGTAATTGACGACGACTTTTGCCCCTTGGGAGGCTAGTTGGAGAGCGATCGCTCGACCAATTCCCCGTGATGCTCCTGTAACAATGGCAACTTGATTTTCTAAAAGTTTCATTTCTTTTTGCTGTTTCTTAGATACCTGTTCGCTATGACGGCAAAACCAAATCTAATTTTACTTTACACCAGTTTCTAACATTTGAATTTTCCCCAAACTGGCATCAATTTCTACTTCAGCCCCAATGGGTAAAGTGAACATCCTTTCAATATGACCAATTTCTGCACCAAACCAAGCTGGTATTCCTAAAGGTTGAATGTGATCCCAAACAACTTCTTCTAAAGTTAAAGATCCATAATCTGCATCTGGTGAACATTGACGACATTGACCAAAAATAAATCCTCCTAGTTGCTGAAATACACCAGCTAATTTAAGATGGGTCATTAACCGATCAATTCGATAAATATTTTCATTTATATCTTCAAGAAATAAAATTGCTCCTTTGAGATTAGGAACGTAGGGAGAACCAACAATACCAGAAAGAACAGATAAATTACCACCGATTAATCTACCTCTAGCCTTACCAGGATTAATTGTTTGAATCCGGTTTTTTACCTGCATTAATCTATTGGCATCACCGCTATCTTTCTGATTTTCAAAAGTTACTTTTTCCCCATTAAATAAGACTCGACGAAAAAATTCCGTTGGTTCAGGTTTCCAAGATGTCAAACCATTGGGTCCATGAAAGGTAATTAAACCAGTTTGAGCATAGATTCCCAAAAGTAAAGCGGTGATATCGCTAAATCCAACAATAATTTTGGGATTTTTGCGGATAATTTGGTAATCTAGGTAAGGCAAAATGCGACTACATCCCCATCCACCCCGCATCGGTATTAAAGCGGCAATTTTGGGGTCAGCGAAGAAATTCGTAACGTCAGCAGCCCTATCTTGATCTTTCCCTGCTAAATAACCATAGCGATCGCGCAAATGAGGCGCAAGATAAGGAACTAATCCCAACCCCCGCACTGCATCCACTACAATATCTACCTCTTCCTGCAAAAACACAGCACTGGCTGGACTAATTAACCCTACACCATCACCAGGTTTTAGTCTTGCAGGTTTGAGAGATTCAGAATTTTTAGCGATCGCAGATTTTGACGCACTAGCCAAAGCTAATGTAGATACAGCACAAGAAGTTAGAAACTGGCGACGAGTGAACATAGGTTGGTATACTCTGAACTTATTTTATTTTTTCACAAAAGGCGAGTGTTGCATCTAAAGGATCATCTGAATTAACATATTGAGCCAACATTGTCAAGTCCAAATCTGGTAATAATTCACTTTTTGCAACTACTTCATAGCTTTCACCACGCAAATGGTAAACTACAAATAGATCATTGATCAAGAACCAAACTTCCGTCACACCTAATCTTTTATAAACTTCTAATTTATCAATTCCCCCGCTAGTTACCACAACTTCAATTACTAGATCAGGAAACTCCTTTTCTGTGCCGAGACAGTAAGATTCATCTGGTTCTACTCCTCCTTTTCTTGCTTGTTTACGGAAAGTTGTAGAACCAAGGGGAAAGTAACGAATCCGTTTTTGTAGAAAGTAAATTTCGAGCAAAGATCCAGTAACAGTTTTTCGACTTTCGTGGCGGCGGCTAGGCGATACTAATTCTATTATTCCATCTAAATATGTAACTCTATATTGCAAACTATCACCTAAATTATTAAGTAAAGTTTCATAACTTTCCCAACTAACGCCAGTGATAATTTGTCGTTCTTCTGGATCTTCTGCTTGTAACAGTTCTGATAATTCTTGTAGTAAAACCATAGAATTTATTAACACTGCATTATTGCTAATTTAATCATACTTGATTGAAAATTAATTGTTACTCAACCAGCCTCAATTATACGCCCAGTATTAGAAGGCACTCGCAATACTGCTTATTTACATTGGATAATCAGATGAATAACTGCTATGCTTAAATTATATATTTGTGAAAATTTCACAAATACGCTGTTTAAAAGTGTGAGGTGATTATGCTCATAGAGTTTAGTATTGGTAATTACAGATCATTTAGGGATAAAGTTACTTTTAGTATGTTAGCCGCTAATATTGTAGCCAAAGAAAAGGAACTTGATGATAATAATGTTTTTGCTGTTGATGATGAACTTAAATTACTTAAAAGTGCGGCAATTTATGGTGCTAATGCTAGTGGTAAAAGCAATATAGCCAAAGCACTAAGTTTTATGAAATGGTTTATGATTAATTCTTCTAAAGAAACTCAAAGTACAGAAAAAATAAATGTTCAACCATTTAAGTTAAGTACACAAACTGAAACACAGCCTTCTTTTTTTGAAATTGTGTTCTTATTAGATGGTAAAAAGTATAGATATGGATTTGAAGCTAATCAAGAAAAAGTAGTTTCAGAGTGGTTATTCTATGTTCCTAAAACCAGAGAAACGCGCATTTTTGAACGGATTGATCATAGTTTAACTTATTTATCTAACAGATTCAAAGCTGAGGGAATTTATCCAAAAACACGACGAAACGCGCTTTTTCTTTCAGTTGCCGCTCAATTTAATGTTGAAATGGCTGAGGAAATACTAAATTGGCTAACTATAAAACTAGAGATTGTTTCAGGTTTAGATGATACAGATTATTTAGATTATACAGTAAGCTGTTTAGCAGAAAATCATTCAAATAAAGAAGAAATTATTCAGTTGATAAAAAAATTAGATTTAGGTATTAGAGAATTAAGTATAAAAGAAACAGTATTCAATCCTAATTTATCGCTAAAAGAAATATCAGATAACTTCAAGGAATTTCTTTTAAAAAACCCCGAATTTCTTAAATCCAAAAGAATTAATACCTCCCATCAAAAGTTTGATGATCAAGGTAATTATGTTTCTATGGAATTTTTTAATTTAGAAGATCAAGAATCTGAAGGAACTCAAAAAATAGTTGCGATCGCTGGACTTTTAATAGATACTATTAAAAATGGTAAAGTTTTAATATTTGATGAATTTGATGCCAGACTTCACCCCTTAATCAGTAAAGCAATTGTTGAATTATTTAACTCAAAGGAAACAAATCAACATAATGCACAACTCATATTTATGACTCATGATACCAACTTACTAAGCAATAAATTATTTCGCCGAGATCAAATTTGGTTTACTGAAAAAAATAAATATGGTGCTACTGATTTATATTCCCTAGTTGAATATAAAATACGCAATGATGCCTCCTTTGAAAGTGATTATATTAAAGGTAAATATGGCGCTATTCCTTTTATTGGTAACTTAAATAAAATTATCGGTGAACCTAATGTCTAAAAAAAGTTCAAGTAAAACTCCATCTCGTGGCTATAGTGATAGAGAAGTAGAAACAAGAGAGTTAAGACAAGTATTTTTAATTGTTTGTGAAGGTGAAAAAACTGAGCCAAATTACTTCCGAAATTTTCGCGTTTCCACAACGGTCAAGGAAGTTGATGTGAGGGGATTTGGATATAATCCGAGTAAGCTAGTAGAAAAAGCGAAAGAATTAAAAACCGAAGATGATTATGATCAAATTTGGTGTGTATTTGATAGAGATGATTGGCCAAAACAAGACTTTAACAATGCTATTGCTAACGCTGAAAGGGCAGGATTTAAAGTAGCATATTCTAATGAAGCTTTTGAATTATGGTATGTATTACATTTTGAATTTTTAAATACTGGACTTCCTCGAAAAGATTATATAAATAAATTAGATAAATTACTTCAACATAAATATTATAAAAATAGCGATACAATTTATGAGGATTTAGAAAATCGGCAATCTACAGCTATTAAAAACGCTAAAAATCTTCTTAATCAATATAACCCTTCTAATCCAGAAAGCGATAATCCTTCAACAACGGTACACTTGTTAATTCAAGCATTAAATCAATTTATTCGATAATAGACGTATCTGGGAAAGAATCTAGAAAGGAGAATCCCTACATGAACAACGTCTCTATAAGGTTGTTAAATATTCCACATTTAATTCTCACCAGATGTCTAATGCCTGTTATCATGGTAAATATATCTAAAAAATTCTGCTAATATTGTAAAATATATTGAAAATTATGCTAAGTATAGTAATCATAAATTATTTATGAACCCGTTCTGTTTCCTGTTCCCTTTTTATTAAGGAGGTAAAAAATTGCCTTTCCCTTATCAATCTAAGCAAATCAGGGAATCTTCATCGGAAGTTGACAATTATACTCAACTTCTCAAAGAAGCTATTTCCCAAGAATATACAAAATCTCAAGATTGGCAAAAAATTAAATCTAAATTAGAAGAAACTGATCATCAATATATGCTGCGTGCCATAACCGATGATTTAACTTCTATCAATGCTATAGCTGCTTATGTGATTACAGGTGGAGCTTATGGTTATTCTTTTCAAACCGCAATTATTCAAAAAACAGAAAATACAGTTCAAGTCCGTCGATGGCATGATATTAATCAGTATTATGTGGAAATAGCAGAATTTCCCGGAAGAACTGATTGGAGTAAAGTTATAGCCTGTTTGCGTAAAGATGGCTGTATCCCGGATACTACTATCAACCCAAATTTAAACATTGGCATAGGAAGATATGTTACAATCTATGTAGTAACAAAAGACGAAAAAGCTTGGTCTAGAATTAGTACAGGAGATAGCGGTTTATGTGTTCACAAACTGTATAACGCTATGGTGAAAGTCGAAGAGCGGGCATTTTCTGACCACCAAAGGAAAGTTTAATTTGTGAAACCAAATATCACATCCAGCAACCAAGAAATTTTAAAAAATGTAAATAAATGTTAAATATAAATGTCAGTAAAAGGGAATCTGTTCAATGTCATCCAATCAGGCACTCACTGAGGTAGGCTAGATCAGAATGAATTTATCGCCTGGTTTGATATATTATTTTTATGACTTCAGTTTCTAGTCCACCGCGCACGATTCGGATTGGTTCACGTAAAAGCCAACTTGCTTTAGTTCAAACCTACTGGGTACAAGAGCAACTCCAGAAAAGCTTTCCTGATATTACTTTTGAAGTCCATACCATGTCTACCCAAGGTGACATAATCCTGGATGTAGCATTAGCCAAAATTGGCGATAAAGGACTATTTACCAAAGAATTGGAACTGGGAATGATCAATCAGGAGATTGATTTTGCTGTTCATTCCCTTAAAGATTTACCGACTAACTTACCACCAGGGTTAGCATTAGCAGCAATTACCGAACGAGAAAATCCAGCAGATGCGCTGGTGCTGCATGAAAAATACAAAGGTTTGCAAATCGACACCCTACCAGAAGGTGCGGTGATTGGTACTTCTTCCCTGCGTCGTTTGGCTCAATTACGCCACCAATTCCCCCATTTTACCTTTAAAGATGTGCGGGGAAATTTGAACACACGCATGGCTAAATTAGATGCAGGTGAGTATGACGCTTTGATTTTAGCGGTAGCAGGTTTAGAAAGATTGGGAATGAGCGATCGCGTTCATCAAGTTATACCCAAAGAAATCTCCCTCCATGCCGTCGGACAAGGTGCTTTAGGGATAGAATGCCGTGCCGATGACACCGAACTGATCACCATTCTCAAAGCCATTGAACACCCAGCAACGCGCGATCGCTGTTTAGCTGAAAGAGCTTTCCTGCGTCAATTAGAAGGTGGTTGTCAAGTCCCCATTGGTGTAAACACAGTAATAACAGGTAACGAATTAACCCTAACAGGCATCGTTGCCAGCGTCGATGGTCAAAACTTAGTCCAAGATAGCGTGACTGGTGAAGCAAAGGAAGCAGAAGCACTAGGTATAGAACTAGCCCATCTGTTAAGGAAACAAGGAGCCACAGAAATATTGAATCAAATTTTTACCGAGATTCAACGAGGTTCATAAGTCAATCTGAAAACAGAATGTGATTAGATGAATAACAGCGAAGAAAAAATAGGGGTTTAGCTTGATCCCATTGGTCTCAACTTAACATGAAACTTTTGTCATGTCGTTAAATCAAACTTATTCAGTTCCCCAACAATCAAGAAGAACCCCACCCCCGCTTTTGATAAATCAAAATCTCCCCTCCCCTCAAGAGGCTACGGTGTACACACAAGTGATCTGATTACCCAAAACAAGCCCTGGCGATTAGAAATCACGGCTACACAAACAAAGTCCACCTGCGTGGACTGAAGAAAAACTACTTATTTTTAACCCACGGAGGTGGGTTTTGCCTGTGTAGTTGCGGTTTCTAACCGCCGATTTAATCTTGATAAGACTTGTGTGTACACGGTAGCCCCTCAAGAGGGGAGGGGATTAAGGGGTGGGGTAAAACGGTTGTGGGACAACGATATTACCTTAATTTGACACCAATGAGCTTGATCCTGCTAAATTCCTCAAAAGATCAAAAAATATAACCTGAACCGGGGAAGCAAAAACTACCATGCGGATACTATTTGTTGCAGCCGAAGCTGCTCCCGTCGCCAAAGTTGGAGGAATGGGTGATGTAGTGGGTGCATTGCCTAAAGTCTTGAGAGAAATGGGGCATGATGTAAGGATATTCTTACCTTACTATGGCTTTCTACCAGATAAAATGGAAGTTCCCAAAGAACCCATCTGGCGGGGATATGCCATGTTCCAGGACTTTGCGGTTTACGAAAGCGTCCTGCCTGGTACTGATGTTCCCCTGTACTTATTTGGACATCCAGCTTTCCTCCCCCGTCGCATTTATTCAGGAGATGATGAAGATTGGCGGTTTACCCTATTTTCTAATGGTGCAGCCGAATTTTGCTGGAACTACTGGAAACCAGAAATTATTCACTGTCACGACTGGCACACTGGCATGATTCCTGTATGGATGCACCAAGATCCAGATATCACCACAGTGTTTACCATTCACAACCTAGCCTATCAGGGACCCTGGAGTTGGTATTTACAGAAAATTACTTGGTGTCCCTGGTATATGCAAGGACACAACGTTATGGCCGCAGCCGTACAATTTGCCGATAGGGTAAATACTGTTTCTCCCACCTATGCCGAGCAAATTAAAACACCAACTTACGGTGAAACCATAGAAGGATTATTGTCTTTCATTAGTAGCAAATTATCAGGGATTATCAACGGTATAGATACGGAAGTTTATGATCCTAGCAATGATAAATATATTGCTCAAAGCTTCACCACCGAAACCCTAGACAAGCGCAAAGCCAACAAAATCGCCTTGCAAGAAGAAGTGGGATTAGAAGTTAATTCTAACGCCTTTTTAATGGGGATGGTGACAAGGTTAGTGGAGCAAAAAGGTCTAGATTTGTTGTTACAAATGTTAGATCGCTTCATGGCTTATACAGATGCTCAATTCGTTTTGTTGGGAACAGGCGATCGCTATTACGAAACCCAAATGTGGCAACTAGCATCACGCTATCCTGGACGCATGGCCACCTACCTACTATATAATGATGCCCTTTCTCGTCGCATCTACGCCGGCACAGATGCCTTTTTAATGCCCAGCCGATTTGAACCCTGCGGTATCAGCCAAATGATGGCTTTGCGTTACGGTTCTGTCCCCATTGTTCGCCGCACTGGTGGATTAGTAGACACTGTATCACACCACGATCCAGTTAATGAAGCAGGTACAGGTTATTGCTTCGACCGATATGAACCCCTAGACCTTTTCACCTGCATGATTCGCGCTTGGGAAGGTTTCCGTTTCAAACCCCAATGGCGAGAATTACAAAAACGCGGCATGAATCAAGATTTTAGCTGGTATCAATCTGCCAAGCAGTACAATAACCTCTATCGGTCAATATATGGATTGCCACCGGAAGAAGAAGCGCCAACACCAGAACCAGAATTAATATTACCAGCCTCAGTTGCGGCTAAGTAGTAGGATGAAATGGTGTTGCTGAATTAGCATATTATTTTGGGGTGTAGAGACGTTCCATGGAACGTCTCTACAAAGTTTTAGAAAATCTTTTTTTACAGATCAAACACCCAAAAACTTCTCTACAATTTCTAAAATCCTTTCAGAAGCATGACCATCACCAAAGGGATTAATAGCATTAGCCATTGCTGCATAAGCTTGGGGATTACTTAGTAACTCACTGGCCTCCGCTAAAATGTTACTTGTTTGCGTTCCTACCAGTTTGGCTGTCCCTGCTGTGACTGCTTCCGGTCTTTCCGTCGTCTCTCGTAACACTAACACCGGTTTACCCAGACTAGGCGCTTCTTCTTGCAAACCACCAGAATCAGTTAATACTAAATAAGATTGTGCGATCGCCCCTACCAATTGAGCATAATCTAACGGTTCTGTCAAGAAAATTCGGGGATGATTGCCTAAAAGTTGCTGTAAAGGTTCTCTAACAGTGGGATTCCGGTGTAAAGGTAACAATAACGCTGTATCTGGGAACTTATCTAAAATCTGTAAAAACCCCTGAGCGATCGCTTGCAGTGGTTCTCCCCAATTCTCCCGACGGTGAACCGTGGCTAAAATAGTACGATAGGCACTCCAGTCTAAACCCGGAATATCACAACTAGGCTTGGTTGCAGCTACATTCAACAACGCATCAATCACAGTATTACCAGTCAAATGAACATCTCCCAACACACCAGAAGCTTCCAGATTTGCCACCGCTAAAGACGTAGGAGCAAAATGTAACTGAGTGATTTGAGAAATTAATCGTCGATTGGCTTCTTCAGGATAAGGATTAAATAATTCATCAGTTCTTAACCCTGCTTCAACATGACCAACCGGGATTTTTTGGTAAAATGCAGCCAACGCAGCCGCAAAAGCCGTTGTCGTGTCCCCCTGTACTATCACCAAATCAGGCTTCTCTTCTAAAAATAATCCTTCCAACCCCCTTAAAGCCAGACAAGTAATATCACTCAAAGATTGTTGCTTCTGCATAATCTCCAGATTTCGGTCAGCCTTGAGATGAAACAGTTCCATCACTTGTTCCACCATTTCCCGATGCTGTCCCGTCAAAATCACCGAAGATGCTAATTTTGGAGAACCTTGAAAAACCTGAATCACAGATGCCAGTTTAATCGCTTCAGGACGAGTACCCAAAATAATCCAAACTTTTTTTTGATTAGTCATAAAAATAAATAAATTAACATACCGCTAATTGTTCCGAGTCCTGCAAACCTTCACCAAGCCAAATATTCATTTTAGGACTTACGCACCCAACAAAAGACATTTTCTGTGAAACTTGCGTAAGCGGATATTAAAGGTTGTTTGAAAAATTTTAAGTTGTGATTTTAGGCGCTTACAGATCCCCCCTCTACCCCCTTGCTAAGGGGAGAACTAGAGTCAAAGTCCCCCTTAAAAAGGGGGATTTAGGGGGATCTAGAAATATTTGATACACCAGGAGGGACTTTTCAAACGGACTAATGAAAAATCAAGGGCTTGAAACCCACGGAGGTGGGTTTTGTTTGTGTAGCCGCGACTTCTAGTCGCCAGGGTTTAGTTTTTGTAGCGACTGTCTTGATTGTCAAGCGACAGCGCAACCCAACAAAAGCCCCTAAATGTTGGGTTTCCTAACGTCAACCCAACCTACCTGATTTAATGTTTTTAGCTTAATCGACAAGTATTGCTCTGCCTCCTGCCCCCTGCCCCCTGCCTCCTGCCCCCTGCCCCCTGCCTTCTTTGTAAGTCTCATACAAGAAATTTAGAGATCATTTGCAAAACTCACCGCAATTGTGACAATTAAGCTAGAATTATTAAAGGTTCGTTACAGAATTGGTAAAACATCCCCAGTTCTGTTAAAACAGCCAAGCATTTAGCTATTAATCTAAAAAACCTAAAGTTCACCCAAAAGCCTCTATGACGCTCCCAATTCGTAACGTCGCCATCATCGCCCACGTTGACCACGGCAAAACCACTCTGGTTGATGCACTCCTCAAACAATCCGGCATTTTCCGCGAAGGCGAAGACGTTCCGGATTGCGTCATGGACTCCAACGCCTTGGAAAGGGAACGTGGAATTACTATTCTTTCCAAAAACACAGCCGTTCGCTACAAAGAAACCCTCATTAATATTGTTGATACCCCTGGACACGCTGACTTTGGCGGTGAAGTAGAACGAGTCCTCGGCATGGTTGATGGATGTCTCTTGATTGTCGATGCCAATGAAGGACCCATGCCCCAAACCCGCTTTGTCCTCAAAAAAGCTTTAGAAAAAGGTTTGCGTCCCATCGTCGTCATCAACAAAATCGACCGTGGACAAGCTGACCCCCACGTTGCTGTTGATAAAGTATTGGATCTATTCTTAGAATTAGGTGCAGACGAAGACCAATGTGATTTCCCCTATCTATTTGCCTCCGGTATGGCAGGTTACGCTAAGGAAACCTTGGAAGCAGAAGCGGTAGATATGCAGCCCTTATTTAACGCCATTTTGCGCCATGTCCCAGCACCCGTAGGCGACCCCAACAAACCCCTACAATTGCAAGTTACAACCCTAGATTATTCTGAATATCTCGGAAGAATTGTCATTGGCAGAATTCACAACGGGACTATCCGTGCTGGACAGCAAGCCGCTTTGGTAGTAGAAAATGGCAGCATTGTCAAGGGTAAAATTACCAAATTAATGGGATTTGAAGGCTTGAAGCGGGTAGAAATGGAAGAAGCAACCGCCGGTTATATTGTAGCCGTCGCTGGTTTTGCTGATGCCTACATTGGAGAAACCATTACTGACCCCAACGAACCCCAAGCCCTACCACTAATTAAGGTAGATGAACCAACCTTGCAAATGACCTTTTGGGTAAATGATTCACCCTTTGCAGGTCAAGAAGGTAAACTGGTAACATCACGCCAAGTGCGCGATCGCTTGTTCCGCGAATTAGAAACAAACGTCGCCTTACGGGTAGAAGAAACAGATTCTCCTGATAAATTCCTAGTTTCCGGTCGGGGAGAATTACACCTGGGCATCCTCATCGAAACCATGCGTCGCGAAGGTTTTGAGTTTCAGGTATCCCAACCCCAAGTAATTTATCGTGAAGTTAACGGTCAACCTTGCGAACCTTACGAACTCCTAGCTTTAGACATTCCCGGCGATGCCGTTGGTAGCTGTATTGAACGTCTAGGACAACGCAAAGGCGAAATGCAAGATATGCAGCCAGGTGGGGGCGATCGCACTCAACTAGAATTTATCATACCTGCCCGTGGATTGATTGGTTTCCGGGGTGAGTTCATGCGGATGACCCGTGGAGAAGGGATCATGAACCACAGTTTCCTCGATTACCGTCAACTCTCTGGCAACATTGAAGCTCGGAACAAAGGCGTTTTAATCTCCTTTGAAGAAGGTGTTACCACTTTCTACGCCATGAAAAACGCCGAAGATAGAGGAGCTTTCTTTATCACTCCTGGAACTAAAGTTTACAGAGGCATGATTATCGGCGAACATAATCGTCCCCAAGACTTAGAATTAAACGTTTGTAAAACCAAGCAACTAACCAACCACCGAGCCGCAGGTGGTGACGAACTCGTACAATTGCAAGCGCCAATCGACATGAGTTTAGAACGGGCATTAGAGTACATCGGACCCGACGAATTGGTGGAAGTAACACCCCAATCAATTCGTCTTCGTAAAATGGCGAAAAAGTTAGCCAAACGGTAACTTATGCTCAGATGTCGTTAATTAATGATTTTGCCAGCAATTGACAAGATATACTAAACACGGCTTAATCATTTGATTCTGTGGGTAAGGGTTTAGCAATGCTAAACCCCCACAAATCTGGGTTTTTCGTCATTTTGTAAAAATCCGTTCTCTGTGAACTCTGTGCCTCTGTGGTTCGTTTTCCAGTGATTTGTGCCTAAGTCCCAAAAGTTTTATTTATCGTGACAAATCCGGGTCAAACAACAGGGGCAATCCGTAACCCCATAATCATTAAATCACCTTCCACACCATCAAGTTCGGCAATTTTTGGTAAATGTCCCCATTGTTGAAACCCAAACCCTGTAAACAACTTTAAACTAGGTTGATTATGGGCAAAAATAAAGCCAATTAAAGTTTTAATACCCAAACTCGGACTTTCCCTGACTGCATTGCGTAAAAGTTGCTTTCCCAAACCACAACGATGGAAAGCCGGAGAAATATAAATACTGATTTCAGCCGTTGAATGGTAAGCCGGCCGTCCATAAAAGGCTTGAAAACTCAACCAACCACCAATTACCCCATCTACTTCAATAATCCATAGAGGGTATTTTACAGGCGAGCGCCCCCTAAACCAAGCAAGACGACTCTCTACAGACACAGGTTCTAAATCAGCAGTTGCCATGCGGCTAGGGATTGCAGCATTATAAATTGCTACAATTGCAGGCAAGTCAGTTTCATGGGCATGGCGAATCGTCATTACTGCCATTTGTGCAAAATTCTGGCGAAAACATTCACAAATAATACAGCGATCGCGTTAGGATTTCTATGACTTCTACTGTAATTATTACTGGGGCTTCTCAAGGTATTGGTAAAGCAACTGCACTTTTATTCGCCCAAAAAGGTTATGATGTAGTTCTAGCAGCCAGACAGCCAGAGCGTTTAGAAACTGCGGCGGCTCAAGTACGTCAACTGGGACGAAAGGCGTTAGCTATCCCCACAGATGTCAGAAATGCCCAGCAAGTCAATAATCTAATAGTACAAGCCTTAGATTTCGCTGACAATAATATTGATGTATTAGTTAACAATGCTGGTATTTGTTTAACCGGTCCAATGGAAAATACCACCTTGGACGATTGGCAACAATTGATGGATACTAATTTTTGGGCTTACGTCTACGCTATTCAGGCAATAATCCCCCATTTTTCACAACAAGGTCACGGAACAATAGTGAATGTGGGATCTTTTGGTGGTAAAATGCCTTTACCGAACATGACTGCCTACTGTGCCAGTAAATATGCTGTAACCGGGTTAACTGATACCCTGCGATTGGAATTACAGCCAAAGGGGATTCATGTATGTGCAGTGCAACCGAGTGTCACAAATAGTAATTTTATGGAAAGGGCGCAATTTCGAGGCAGAGATGAAAATACAGCCCAGGAATCTCGTCAAAAAATGAGCAATTTATTAAATACCTCCGTTGCTAGTCAGCCGGAAGATGTAGCCAAGGCGATTTGGGATGTGGTGAAATATCGTAAAAATGAAGTAGTAGTTGGTTCAGGGGCGATGTTTTCCACGCTTTATCAATTTTTTCCAGGTTTGATGCAGTGGGCAATGCAAAAATCAAGTTAGCTAGTAGAATAAACAAGAGTTCCACAAAAGTAGATAAATTCAGTGTGGAGACAATTTATGAATTGTTTCTACAATATAATCTATTGAAATAAGTGAAAGTTGCTGTATAATTAATTCATTAGAACTAACGAGAAACATTTTTATTATTTTTGAAGATGTCATAATTAAATGATTAACGTAAGTTGCTAGTTAGATGAAATAAGGTGCGTCAGAAACTTAAAATTAGTTATTTCAGCCTAAATTATTCTGTCTGACGCACCCTACAGGCTACAAAATATCCGAAAAATTAATTAGGTTTTTTAGATAAGAAAGGAGTAAAAATATGTATGATCAATTACAAGATAATGATGTAATTGAGAAAGATGAAGATACTGCTGAAGAGGATAGAGGTGATAGTGGAGGGTTATATCCTTATGATCCAACTAAAGCAGATATTGATATTAGAGAAGAACCGCAAACAGTTTTCGAGTTAATGAGAAAATATGATAATGGAAAACTGATAGTTGATCCTGAGTTTCAACGTAATCTAGTTTGGACACTAGACAAAAGAAGTAAATTTATTGAATCAGTTATCCTTAACTTTCCTATACCTCCTTGGTATGTTAATCAAACTATAGAAGGTAAGTACATTATAGTAGACGGTTTACAGAGAACATCTACCTTACATCAATTTATTAATGATGAATTTAAGTTAACAGGTTTAGAAGCGTTAACTAATTTGAATGGATATATTTTCTCTGAACTTAAAGAGTTACCAGGTGATTATCAAACAAGAATAGAAGATAAAAAACTTAATATATATCTTATTAAACCTTCTGTCCAAGCTAAAGTTGTGTATGATATCTTTAATAGAATTAATACAGGTGGAACAAATCTTGAACGTCAAGAAGTCAGAAATTGTATATTTTCAGGAAAATCTACTAAACTGATCAAAGAATTATCAGAAACGGACTATTTTAAAAGAGCTATTGATAATGGAATATCTCCTAGAAGAATGAAAGATAGAGAAGTTATTTTGCGCTATCTAGCTTTTAAAATTTTTGATTATGAAACAGAATATCAGGGAGATTTAAGTGATTTTGTAGAAAATGCTATGAAAAAACTTAATTTGATGTCAGATGAAAAGATAGGTTTATTAAAAAATGATTTTAAGAGAGTTATGAATTTGACCTTTGAGTTTTTTGGTAAGAGAAATTTTCGATTACCCGCAGCACAGAGGAGAGGTAGAATCAATATTGCTATTTTTGAATCTGTTTCTTATTTCTTTTCTGTAAATACTGATCATTTTCTAGCAGATAATAAAAAAAATATTCAAGATAATTTTGATAAATTGCTAGAAAATCAAGAATATCTTGATGCTGTTAGATATGCTACGAGTAGCAGAACTAAGGTAATTGCTAGATTTAAACTCGCACAAGAAATTTTAGGGAATATATAGATATGCTAACTCAAATTGAATTAGAAAATTTTAAATGCTTTAAAGAAAGAACTTCTTTTCCATTAGGACAATTAACACTGCTTACAGGAATCAATGGTTGTGGTAAGTCAACTTTGCTTCAGTCTTTGCTATTAATGCGACAATCTATTGATCATAATGAAAATACTGATCAAATTTTGTTGAATGGTAGTTGTGTAAATTTAAATAGTTTTAATGATGTTAGAAATAGAAATAATTCAATAACTGAACATATAAAATTCAAATATTATTATACTCAAAAATTTGATGACGTTGTTGAAATAGTAAAAGGATTTTTTGAATATTCTCTAAAAGAAAATATAGATGATGACATGAACGCTCAAATAGAAGAAATACAATTATATCTCCTAAAAAAATCAATTGAAATTAATGTTAATTATAATAATTTTAGATATCATATATGTGATTATGATTGTGTAATTGAAACGTATAAAGTTAAACAAAAAGGTACATCCACTATAGCTAACTTAATGCCTAAAAGTCATTTTTCAACTGATGATGTTCTAGAAAATGGAATAGCTTCAAGGTGTCTAAAAGATGAACTAGCTCCCTTTCGTTTACGATTGTATTTTAACTTCAATCATATTCATTATATATCCGCAGACCGTTTAGGTCCTCAAGAATTTTATTTAAAATCTACTATTAACAAATTTCCCAACGTGGGTGCAAAAGGTGAATTTACAGTTAACTTACTCTATAAAAAAAGAGATGACTTAGTTAATGATAAATTATGCTTAGGTGAAGATGCAAAAACACTAGCTACCCAAACCGAAGAATGGCTTAACGAAATATTTAATGGTGCAAAAGTTGAAGTTCCCAGTTCTCAAAGTAATATACTCGAACTTTTATTTAATACTAGCACATCAAAAGACCGTTTTAGACCAGCTAATGTGGGATTTGGATATAGTTACATTTTACCTATTGTTGTTTCAGGTTTGATTGCTAAAGAAGGAGAAATATTAATAGTAGAAAATCCTGAAGCACATTTACATCCCAAAGCACAATCACGACTAGCCAAATTTTTAGCTAAAGTGAGTAGTTGTGGTGTACAAGTTTTTATTGAATCCCATAGTGATCATATTTTAAATGCCTTGCGAATCGCTGTTCTTGATGATATTATTACTCATGAAGATTTAAGTATCTTATATTTTCAACAAAATCCAGAACAGCCAGTTGTGCAAATTCCTGTACAAGCCAATGGAGGAATTGAAGAATGGCCAGAAGGATTCTTTGACCAAATGGATAAAGATTTTGCACGACTTTTCGGGATGTAAAAAATGGAAATATTTATCAATGAGGTGTCTCTAGAGGGTCAGTATATTAACGAGGTAGAATTTCGAGATGCTGTGAAAGTTTTCATGGCTATTTTTGTGTTAATCAATGAAAAAATTCAAGATAAGAAGCTTTACAAAGAAGAAAGTCCTATATTTATTAATTATGAAGCGATTAGAGGTTCTAATTTCCATACCAGTCTTAATTTACTTAAAGATAAATCTTTAAAAATAGCTTTTCAAAACATAGTTTTTAATAAATCAAATCCCCAAGAATGGCGTAATGAAAAATTACATTCTTCAAAGGATTTATTTGATTGTTTAATTAGTGATAATAATTACAAAGATGTGGGTGATACTTCATTAGCTGAAGTTACGGAAAGAAAATTGCAAAATTCTGACAGTGCATATTTACTAATTAATTTTCCAAATTCTAGTTTTAGAACGGCGCACCCTCATATTAATGATAATTGTCTAATTACTATTATTAAAAATAATGATGAAATCAATCTGATATGTTTAGATGGTATAGACAGTAAATTAGCATTGGAATGTTGGTTAGAACATAAACTAAATTTAAGTCAATTAGAATATTCTTTTGATAGCACAAAATCACCAACGGATAAACAGACAATTTTACGAGATACCACAAGATTTAAAAAAACAGTAAATAAATGCCAAGGAAGAGTTATTTACTTTGAATTAAATACAGAACGCCATTGGTATGTAGATAATTTACATTATGGTCAAGCTTCTCATTTGGAAGTTTTTGATAAAACTGGTAAAAATCATCTTGGAGAAGCTGATTTAAACGGAAATATTAATTATTCTAAAAGCGATTCAGATAAAACTATAGATGTTTAGTTAATCAATTTGTGCAGGGACGGGCAAGACTTGTACTAATCTGGTTGATAGCGTGGCGTTAGCCATAGTATGCCCATCCCACAACAATTAATTAAATATTAACTGTGAGCAATACCTTCTTGTCGTGCGGCTTGTTGAACAGCAGCAGCAACAGCAGTAGCAACTCGCTTGTCAAAGACAGAAGGAATGATAAATTGGCGATTCAAGTCCGAAGGTTTGATTAAAGAAGCGATCGCACTCGCCGCTTCCAAACACATTCCCGTGGTAATGGTCTTAGCCCGACAATCTAAAGCCCCACGAAACACCCCAGGAAACGCCAGGACGTTGTTAATTTGGTTAGGGTAGTCACTCCGCCCCGTGGCGATAACAGCAACGCTCTTGCTGACCAATTCCGGCTGAATTTCAGGGATAGGATTAGCCATGGCAAATATAATTGCATCTTTCGCCATACCTTGTACCATCTCTGGTGTTAAAACTCCCGGTGCGCTGACACCAATAAACACATCTGCACCTTGCATTGCACCTGCTAAGGTACCTTGGGCTTTCACCGCAAATTCCTGTTTTTCTGCTGTCAAATCGGTGCGACTGGTGGAAATAATCCCTTTAGAATCGCACATCCAGATTTTTTCTGCTCCCGCTTTACGGAGTAAACGAGCGATCGCTACACCGGCCGCACCAGCCCCATTAATCACAATGCGGATGTCTGCAATGGATTTATTTACCACCTTCAAGGAATTATATAAAGCTGCTAAAGTGACGATCGCTGTCCCATTTTGATCATCGTGAAAAACCGGGATATCTAATTCCTTTTTCAGTCTTTCTTCAATTTCAAAACATCTGGGTGCAGCAATATCTTCTAAATTCACACCGCCAAATACCGGGGCGATATATTTCACCGCTTTGATAATTTCCTCTGTATCTTGAGTATCCAAACAAATCGGGAAAGCATCTAACCCAGCAAATTCCTTAAATAACATCGCCTTACCTTCCATCACTGGTAAAGCCGCACTGGGTCCCAAATTTCCCAACCCCAACACAGCACTACCATCGGTGACAATAGCCACAGTGTTGCGTTTAATTGTTAGATTGTAAACTTCCTCTGGATTTTGAGCGATCGCTGTACAAATTCTCCCCACCCCTGGAGTGTACGCCATTGCCAAATCCGACACACTTTTTAGAGGGATTCTACTGGTAATACTGATTTTGCCACCACGATGTAAATTAAAAGTGCGATCGTAAACATTCATTACCTTAATATCTGGTAATGCCTTCACTGCTTGAACAATGGTTTCCGCGTGTTCTGTGCTGGCAGCATCCACAGTGATATCACGGATAGATTCTTGGAGATTTTGTTCAATTAAATCAATTTGTCCCAAATTACCACCACCGAGAGCGATCGCTTGGGTTACAGAAGCCAACATCCCCACCCGATTGGGAATCTGTAACCGCAGGGTTACACTAAAACTAGAATTAGGAGTTAAGTTTGTCATTGTGCTTTGCTATTTTAAGTTTTAGATTTTATATTGAATTGCCGAGTAAAAACCTATTTCTAACATAAAATCTGGAATTTTTATCAAAAAATATCAGGACTCAGATCCTTTATTTCTCTAAGAAGTTAAGTATCTTTTTATTTACAAGTTCTGTACTATGCTAAACTATCACCAAATCTATAAATTACTGTAATTATGAGGTTTATACTCAGAATTATCGGACTTAGCTTACTTTTATTAGGCATTTACCTTGTCGGAAAAAACATCTTTTTTACAACCAACGTTTACCCATACTGGTGGCGAGGAATAGCAGCCGATACTTCCGTACTTGCCCTAACTATTGGTATAATCATGTTGATTTTCTTTCCCAGAAACATGAAAAATCTGGGATGGATAGCTGTTAGTGCTGGTGTTATCTTTGTGTTTATGAGTAGTAGTGCCATCCTCAATCCTATGAGTTTATGGCAGTTCTTTCTATCTCTAATTTCGATTTCAGCAGGATATAAAATGTTTACTACTGGACGTATACCTTTTTGACACTCCAAATCCGTGTCATCGGTGTAATCCATTAAATCCGTGATCGTGATTGATGATTAAAACAAATCTTCTCTCCTTCCTGACTCCTGACTCCTGACTCCTGACTCCTGACTCCTTACTTTAAATCTAGTAATCCTTCATCTTTTAATTTAGGGTTAAAGCGAATTTGCATTTTTAAACCCCGGTCTGCTAATACAGCTAAAATTTCTGTTTCTACACGTCGTGCTACATTTTTTAAAATTTTCATTTGTACTAATTCATCATTCATGGGATTTTGATATTTATCCTGTTCTTCTGATGTCATCATTAATTTAGTATTAATCGGATCAGTCCATATTGGTTTATTTTCTCCATTCCCCATAGGAAGACTACCATTTTCTGCAATCCAGGCTTTTTCAATGGTTTCTAAAATGGTACGGTTGGGACGTTCAATAGTTTGAAATTTCACCCAATAACATTGTTGTGGCTGTCGAACCAAATGCTGTTTTAAACTGAGATAAACATCACGAGAATATCCGACAAATTGGAGATTTTTATCTTTGTCAAAAATAGCATATACTCCTATTTTGCCTTGAAATTGCGCGGTTAATTGTCCTTCATCATCAATGTAAGGAAAGTATTCTAAATCTGCTAATGTGGGTATATTATTTTCCGTTGTCATAATCAAAATCTCGAATTGATATTTTTTTTAGATCGTATAGAGTGGAACTTATTACAGCAATTTACCTGATTTTACGATAAATTGCACAGAGACGGCTAGGTTTGAAAATTTTGGCGTTAAACATGAAATTAGGGGGTACATTAATAATTGCGTATTCATCAGATTGATGATATTGTTCAAATTCAGACGGCATTCCTTTAGGTGTAGTTAAACTGTAGGGTACTGGTTGGAAAAGTAATTCTGTAAATTCAATGGCTTGACAGTTTAGATTTTGACAAATTTGGTTTAAAAAGGTTTCATTTTGCAATAATTTGTAAAGGATAGATTTAGCTTCTGGTTCTAGAGTAAAGCTACTATCAAAGTTTTGAACGATTTTTAAATTCATGGTGTTGCCTACTTTTGTGTAATTGAGATTCTTGTTTCTGCTAATCTAAATTCTGTGATTGCCAAAGAGGAGTATAATAATCTTAACTTTGTTCTCCTTTCCCTGTTTCGTGAATATGAGAATCAGATAAAATTAGAGAGTCAGAATCATATTCTTCATTTTTTCCCCATTGATCCAATACATCCTTAATCAATATTTCTTGTACCCAAATTTTAGCGACAACAGTTAAAGGAAGTGCTAAAAATAATCCTAAAAAGCCAAAAAAGGTAACGAAAAATAGTTGAGAAACTAAGGTAACTGCGGGAAGTAATGAGACTTGTTGAGCCATGATTACAGGGGTAAGAAAATTGCTTTCTGCTTGTTGAATAAAAAAGTAGAGAATCAAGACAGCAACCATTTTCCAGGGGGCATCTAAAAGAGCGATCGCTAATGCTGGAACAACGCTCATAGTTGGACCAACGTTAGGAATTAAATTCATAAATCCTGCTAAAACTCCCAATGCTAATGCTGCCTTAACGCGCAAAATTGACAAGCCAATCATACTCATCAATCCTACAGCCAGAACACCAATAGAAGCACCTGTTACCCATCCTTCTAGAGAAACTTCACATTGATCTAAAATTCCTGCTACTCGTTGCCGATAAAAGGAGGGAAATAACCGCACAAATACTTTTTGATAAGCATCAGGATTTGCCAAAAACATCCCTGTTAAAACCAGAACTAATAAAATTTTAAGAACAATTTCTAAGGAACTAGAAACAAAGGCAAAAGAGTTACCTAATGCTCGATTAATTAGAGGTTGCGCTTCTTCGATTAAACTATTAATATCTGGAATAAACGCAAGTAATTGATCAGGAATGTGGGTGCGCTGTTCATCAATCCAACTATTAAGACGCTCAAAACCTTGAGGAACTCGATAGGTTAGTTCTTGAAATTGGTGAACAAAAGGTGGAACAATTAACCAGAAAAAGCCAATTATACCAGCAAAAAGGATGGTCACGGACAAGAAAACGGCTAATCCACGACTCATGCCAAAACCTTGTAAACGTCGTGCTAGACGGTTTAAAGTGGTAGCTAGGACAACAGCAGCGAATATCAGTAGCAAAACTTGGCGAATTTGCCATAAGATATATAACGATAAAAGTAAGGTAATCAAGCCTATCCATTGACCGAGATTCACAATCTAGCTCCCAAAGTTTGCTAAGATATCATGTTGTATTAGATTAGCTGATTTTATTTGGCTAATGTCTAAATGATCTGGTTAATTTTGTTTTTGTCCTGAAAACCGCGATAGTAGTGCGATCGCTAAAATGACGGTTGGTAACAAAACCATGATCAGGGCGTTGGTTGTAGTCGCTGAAATCAATAAACTCGGACCTGCATATTTAATCAAAGAAGACAGCAAAGCCGATATTAGCAGTAGTTTCAGTAAAAATCCTAGTTGATTTTCCATATCAGTCCGATAGGTTGCCAGGATCTAATTGTAATGGTCAATGTTGTAAACTACAATCCAACTGGTGAGGTAAAGAAAATGGAAATATTAAATCTAGAAACAGATCCTCAAGCAGAAAATTATGTAAATATTAGCGATCGCCCTGATTTATCTCTCTATGACCAAGACTTTATGCTTTGGATTGAAAATACAATCCGATTACTCAAAGAACAGAGTTTAACAAAACTGGATCTAGAGAATCTCATCAATGAAATTGAAGATATGGGCAGAAATCAAAAGCACGCTTTAGAAAGCAATCTGACCATACTTTTAATGCACTTATTAAAATGGCAATATCAATCTGTAAAACGAAGCAATAACTGGAAATTTACAATTCGTGAACATCGTCAAAGGTTACAAAAATCCTTTCGTGATAGCCCTAGTCTTAAAGTATATTGTGAACAAGTATTTCACGATTGTTATCAAGATGCTAGAAATTTGGCATCAGATGAAACTGGGATCGAAATTACGTTGTTTCCTATGGAGTCACCCTACGGGATTACTGAAACCTTAAATCAAGATTTTTTACCAAATTAGAATTTAGATTTATTTTCTAAAAGCAAGAATTGAATGCGGATGATGGCAGGGCGATCGCTAGTAAGTTTGTATAGGGTTTTGTTAATATGTTAAAACCAGGTTAGAAATTGAGTAAAGGGACGGGTTTAATACTCGTCCCAAATTTTTTGGGGTAGTTTATGGGTTCAACTCACAGGTCAAATCATAATGTTGACAAAGAGTTATGAGTTTTTGCTTGATCAGCGATCGCACATTTTCCGGTGAAACAATTTCGCACTCATCCCCATAGCGCAGAACTTCTCGAACCAACCAGAAGGGATTGGATACTCGTCTCACAACCTGGCGCACCTCTCCAATAACTTCATTGCTGATGTCGTTGGTTTTTGCTTCATAGGCTTTGATCAGACCTTTGTACAAGTGTAAGTACACTTTTAGATAATCTAGGCCTTCATGTCGCCATTGTCCGTTTATTGCTTCAATGGACTGAATCCGATCTAGACGTAGACAACGATTGTGAATAAGTTCGGGAAAATAAGTATTTTGGATATCTGCTGTTTCTTCACACCAAATATTTAGGTAAAAGCCTTTTTCTTCAGAGGATATTTCGGCATAACGGACTGTAAAGGCTAAATTCTGTTCTTGAGTATTGCCATAGAGTATTTTAAAGGGTTGGTTTCTTTGAGAGAGTTGATCTATCTGAATCCGCCAAGGGTCACTAGGTTGATTAACCAGACGGATCAGTGCTTGTTGTAGCGGTATTTCCAGATTACCATGCTCTAATAACAAGTTTAGCAGGGTTTGGGCTTCGCCAATGTAACCTGTATCAATCAAGATTCTGGAGGCTTGCTGAAGTGCAGTAGCTTGTTCTGGGGTGAGAGAGAACAGTTTTCTTGCCTCTGGTGTTTGTTGGGCGATCGCTACCAGTAATCCAGACACGCTGGGGGACTTACCCCAGAAGATACGCAATTTTCGGGCGATTTCTTCCAGTTGTTCTTTTGTACCAGAGGGAATCGACAGTGTAATTGTCTCTTTTTTCCTAGACATTTAAAAAATGTAATTACAGTCTTGACATGATTGATATTTACAGTTATTGTATCTGTATACCAGGAGAATAGATAAATGAAATGAGGAAAAAACAAGGTTACTCTCTATGCAGATACAAAAAAGCCAGAGTCTAGCTCTGGACTACAATCCCTCATAGGGATTAATGAGTGTATTAAAGCCTTGATCACATCTTTCCTATAATTTCAATCCCTCATGGGATTAGGGTTTAGTTTCAAGGCTTCTCTAGTATACATCTTGGGAAAAGCTAATGGAAAATTTTTTATTTTACATTCACTTCTTTACTATAGACAAGAAAAAATGCTATGTTAAAGGAACCGAAACAAAACTGTTTCAGTTCACCTATGTTGAGTGGTATCTCATAGGTTAGCACTGATATGGATATTTCGGCGCAAACTTATTGAGGTAATTTCTTGTGAAAGAGAATCTCCCAGATCGTATGCTTCAATTTATGTCAGATTCTTGCTGGCATTCTACAGAAGAACTGGTGGAAAAAATTAGCCACCGATTTTCTGCAACTATGCACGTCCTCAAGAAACGCGGTTATAAGTTTGATAAACGCCGTATTCAGGGTCAACAGTATGAATATAAACTGGTAATTAAGTCAACAGCGATCGCTTAAAAACAATTTCTTGCATATTGGGGGTAGTTCCTGCTACTCCCCGTTACTTGAAAATAGTAGCTAATAAACATGACCGATGATAATTTGCTGTCCAGAATTTCCATTGACCGAAATATTTGTTTTGGTAAACCTTGCATTAAAGGTCATCGTATCTGGGTATCACTGATTTTGGACTTGCTTGCAGGTGGAGAAACAATTCAAACAATTCTTGAAGCGTATCCCAGTATAGAAAGAGATGACATTTTAGCGTGTATTGCCTACGGTAAAGAAAATGAGTAACCCGATTTCCAACGATTATACAAATCTACTTATGGAAGTAAAACAACTGATTCGTTCAGCCCAGTATGAGGCATTAAAGGCAGTTAATCGAGAAATGATTAACCTTTATTGGGCAATTGGAGAAATGATTTTTAATCAACAGCAAAATCATAATTGGGGTAAATCGGTAGTAGAAAACTTAGCGAAAGATTTACAAGCAGAGTTTCCAGGAATTAGTGGATTTTCAGCCCGAAATATCTGGAGAATGCGAGATTTTTATCTCACTTACCACTCTAAAGAAAAACTGACACCATTGGTGGCAGAAATTGGTTGGACTCATAATTTAGTCATTTTAGAGAAATGCAAAGATGACTTAGAACGTGAATTTTATATGAGAATGACTCGCAAGTTTGGCTGGACAAAAAATGTTTTAATTCACCAAATTGACAATAAAACTTATGAAAAGATTTTGTTAAATCAGACTAATTTCGACCAAATACTATCAGAAGAAATTCGTAATCAAGCAAAGCTGGCAGTTAAGGATGAATATACTTTTGATTTTTTAGAATTATCTGATCAACATAGCGAAAGGCAGCTAGAACAATCTATTTTATCTAGAGTTGAGTTATTTTTAAAAGAAATGGGTGGAATGTTTACCTTTGTTGGTAGTCAGTATCGCTTAGAAGTTGGAGATGAGGAATTTTTTATTGATTTGTTATTGTATCACCGTCAATTAAAATGTTTAGTTGCGATTGAGTTGAAAACAGGCGAGTTTGTACCTGAATATGTGGGTAAAATGCAGTTTTATTTAGCAGCTTTAGATGATTTATCTCGACTACCAGATGAAAATTTATCAATTGGGATTATCCTTTGTAAATCTAAGGATAAAACTATTGTTGAGTATGCGTTGAGAGAGTCGAACAAACCTATTGGTATAGCGACTTATAAAGTTGTTTCAACTTTGCCTCAAGAGTTAAAAAATCAGTTGCCTGATCCAGAACAGGTTGCTAGATTATTAGAAGGAATTGAATAAATATTTATATTTTTGATACCTGCTGATTTTTTAGACTAAAATTATTAGCATCTACACCAAAGATTTTTTCACTAACTCAGTAAACCATGAAAGAACAAAAATTACTAGACAGAATCACATTTAACCCCCAAATTTTTGGAGATAAACCAATAATTCGTGGTCGTCGTCTAGCTGTTGAACATATTTTAGGAATGTTAGCAGCAGGAGATACTATCGAAACTTTATTAGAAGCATATCCCTGCTTAGAACGGGAAGATGTGCAAGCCTGTTTAATTTATGAACGGAGGTTAGTTGGTCATGAATAAGTTCAACCTTTATTGTAATTTTTAATCACAAAAATGGAGAATGATAAAATGCAAAACAATACTCCCACAATTACAGAAATTCAAGAATTATCGTCACAAATTCCTGAGAAAATACCTTACTTAAAAATGTTAGTTCTGTTTGGTTCTAGAGCAACAGGTAACATTACTGTCAATAGCGACTGGGACTTTGCTGTTTTATATGATGAAGAAAAATATAGTTTATACATTCAAGATAATCCATTAGCGTCATTTACAATACCTGGAATTTTGGGAGAAATATTTAAAATAAATTCTGACAAAATTGATATTGTCGAACTTAATCATTGTTCAAAACTTATAGCACATTTTGTGGCTCGTGATGGAATTGCTGTATATGAAGAACAAGCAAATGAGTTTGAGAAATTTCAACAAAGAGTATTATTGAGTAATATGGAAATTAAAAAGATTGAAAAAAACAAATTAGAAAACATTGAAAACTTTTTACAAAGATGGGGAGTATGAACAATATAGAATTTGTGATTATTGAAACCAGACTGGAGTTGATAGGTCGTTATCTTGATTACCTCAAAAAATTTGAAGGTATTAGTTTAGATGATTATCTGAGTAGTTTTGAACAGCAATTAATTACAGAAAGATTATTGCAATTAATGACTCAAGCTGCAATAGATATCAATGATCATATATTGTCAAAACTCACATCTGGAAAGTCGTACACTAATTTTGATGGTTTCATTGAATTGGGTAAATATCAAATTCTTACTTCAGAATTAGCAAACCAGATTGCACCATCATCAGGATTAAGAAATCGTTTGGTTCATGAATATGATGATATAGATCCGAATCAGGTTTTCAAGGCAATTAGTTTTGCGTTACAGCAATATCCACTTTACGTTAGACAAATCAACACTTATTTAATGACATTGGAAGAAAATAGCTAATGAAGAAGATTAAAAGACCAGAAAATAAATAAAAAATTTTCACTAATCAATAGTGACATAAATTAACCATAAATTCACAAGAGTTATTAAGGGTATGTCAGAAAACTACAGTATTCAACTCAAACCAGTTTATTCTCAAATAGTCCCCACGCCTGAAGGAGTAGAATTACCAGATGGATTTAATCTTGTTTGGCATCAAGTTGAAACATTAAAAGCTTTGCAAAATCCAGATATTGATGTGGTAATTGATGTTGCAATGACGGGTGATGGTAAAACTTTAGTTGCTTACTTACAATCATTGCAAGGAGACACACCAGAAGGATTTTGTTATACTATTGCACTTTATCCAACTAATGAACTTGCCCGTGATCAAGAAGCACAAGTTAATAAATATATTGAACAATTCCAGCCAAATAATGAACCACGTATTTCAAGACTAAGTGGAGCAGAATTAGAAATTTATGCTGAAAGTGAAGGCATTAAAAAATGGGAAGCAATCGCTACTCGCATTCATGAATCTGAAATTATCCAAACTAATCCTGATATTTTTCACTATCTTCATCAGCACGCCTACTTAACCCCGAAAGACAGCCCTAACAAATTATGGAGTCCTCTTGATACCAAATTTGATTTATTTATCTTCGATGAATTTCATGTTTTCTCTGCTCCACAGATTGCCAGCGTTATTAATACAATGCTATTGATCCGTCATACTAATCGGCGTAAAAAGTTCCTATTTCTTTCTGCTACACCGGATGAACAACTAATTGAACTTTTGGAGAAAGCAGGATTTAACCCTAAAGTTATTGATCCTTGTGCAAAAAATAAATATCAGTTTCCAGATACTTTAGAGCAGAGTCAAAAATTACAAAAAGATGGATGGAGACAAGTATCAAGACAAATTGATTTGATGTTTATTGAATTAGAATCTACTTACAAAGTTTGTGAAACTTGGCTTTGGGATAATCGCCACATTATTCTAGAGCATTTTCAAAAATATCCCAATACTAAAGGTGCAATTATTCTTAACTCTATTGCAGCAGTTAAGCGTCTCACTCCATTATTTAGAGATTTTTTACAGCCCTTTAAAAGAGTTGAGGAAAATACAAGTTTAACAGGTAAGACAGATAAAGAAAAATCTCTAAGTGCTGATTTAGTATTGGGAACAAGCACAATTGATGTAGGTGTTGATTTTAAAATTAATTTTCTCATATTTGAATCAGCAGATGCGGGAAGTTTTATTCAAAGATTAGGCAGGTTAGGAAGACATGATAGCTATGAGGAAAATGGCAATAAAATTAATTTTGATACATTTACTGCTTATGCTCTAACACCTAAGTTTTTAGTAGAAAAACTATTCAAGGGAGATAAGCCACCATTAGAATATAACGGCATTTATGATCGTCCTTATTTTCATAACCAAATTCGAGATAAATATCGCCAGATTAATAATTTTCGAGCCTATTATCGAAGATGGGCAGGTGTGCAATCAGTTCTACTTAGTAGCAGCCAAGGATTAAATCATAAAACAATTAGATCAGAATATGCAGCTAGTCGGGAAGCATTTACAAAAGATTGTCAACAGGTATTTGGAACTAACTTAGGTAAAGTCAGAGGTTGTATTAAAAAATGGAAGGAAGAATGGCAAGAACTTTCTGGGAATAAAACAGGAAATCCAATTGCTGAAGATGCTTCTAGTTTTCGAGGTTCTAGTGGCTTGCAATGTGGTTTATATGATTTGACAGAAAAAAATATTGCTGACAGGTTTAAAACTTATGAATTACCGGGAATTTTGAGTAATTTAGACATTGATCCAATGACAGAAGCAGAGTTTATGCGACGGTTAAGAGAAACAGCAGAACGCATAAATCAACCAATTCCCAAGGGAAGATTTGAACACTGTCTAGCATTTATGGAGTTAAAAGATTACAGGGAAGAAAGATTAAATTGGCGGTTTACGTATTCAGGAGACTTGGGAGCGATCGCCGATTCAGCAAAAGTACAAGTTTTATTAGGGGTTCAGGTAATGCAAGAACCTCCTACACGCTGGATTTTTGCAATCAACAAGCGTTTAAAGCAAAGAGGTTTAGTTAGCTACGTTATTCGGATGCAAGTAGACGAGGCAAAAAAATGTCTACAGCTACCAATGCACTTTCAAATCTATCCCATTGATGAAGCTGGTAGAGATGATGCTGCTGCTTACTCTGTAGCTTTTGGTCAGTCAGCTTTACTTTTAGATACCCTTGCTTATCGCTTCAAGAGTTCAGGGGGTGAAGCATGGATTTGTTAAAAGTGCCATAAATTTTATCAAAGCTTCCTTTTTTTTCCTCAATTCTAGCAATTTAAGTTAATTTAACGGGGGGATTTTAACATGACTAAAAAACGCGAAAATAAAAATGCAGAACAACTGGAATTATTCAGTTCTTCAGAAGAAACAGATTTACAAGAGGAGTTAGATGAAGATTATTTAGAATCTGAAAATGATGATGAAGATGAAGATTTAGGTTTTGGCTTTGGTACTACTAGCCGGGATGTTACTATTGAGCGTGAATTACTCACACTCAAGCTTTTAAAAGAGGCTATTTTAGACCAAAATCCTGATGATGAAATCATGGCAGATTTGGCTAACGAAGTTTTACCAAATTTGTTGCGAGTCGCTATTGGTGTCACTGCTAAAGGCGGTAAATGGATAGACGAAAAAGAACAGGAACTAGCAGAACAAGGAGAAACTTTAGACAGACGCAATGCAGGTGATCAATCTCTCAATACTCACTTACTCAATGGTTTATTTCCTGCAAATTTAATTGAACAACGTCTAAAAAAGTTAAATACTACAGTTAAAAGAGTAGTTCACGAAACAGAGAGACGCTTATTAATTGCATCTTTTATTCTACATGATTTTGAGAAGTTTGATTATGATAGATTTCCCAAAATGCCAAATAAGTATAAAGATATTCAGAAAAATAGAAATCTGAAAATTCGTGATTTATCCATATTAGAACATCGAGAAATTATTGATGTGATTATTCGTGAAATTAAACTGGACTATCTAATTAATCCTCAAGATAACCAGAAATATCGAGAGTATGTTGATGATATACTCTGTACTGCTTATAACACACAAAGAAGATGGGATACAAACTGGAATTTTTCAGAACATAGCGAATTAAAACCAAAATTAAAAGGTGATAAATTAGTATGTCTTGCTGCCTTAGCTTGTCTTGCTGATAGGTTAGCCTCTATCATTAAACACCCACAAGATGCCTTAAAATCAGGTATTAACAATATAGTTGGTCAACTTAGTAATAGACAATTAAAACTGAGTTATCACAGTATTGCAGAAAATCGTGGTGTGTTAACTAATGTTGTAAATAACGCACTGATTGAAGCACATACAGATTTTAATACAGGAGATAATATATATTATGAACCATTGCTTTACCTACCAACAGGTGTCATTTACTTAACAGATCGTAATGCTCTACCTGTAAAAATTGAAAGTATACCAGAAAGAGTTGTTGAGAAGATAAAATTACTTTGTGCTGGTGAACTTAAAGCCAGACAAACAGGATTTAGTCGTGATGGTAAAGGCATGAAATATGCTGATTACTATAGTCTATTTTTCGATACTCCAGAATTAATGGAAGTTGGATTGAAAGCCACCAAACGAATCTTGAAAGATGGTAAAAAGCCTGTCTCTAAAGATCGTAGTGATAATTTAATCAAATTTCAGCAACAAAATATTTTATCATCTGCTTATGACTTTAAGTTTAATGATGATATTCGGATAGATCAAATTGCTGAATTTTGTGATTTAGTTAGTCGTAAGATTTGGGGAGAAAAAGTTAAAAAGATTGAGGATGCACGCAAACAAAGACAAAATGAACGTAAAAAAAATAACACATTACCAGAAATACCAGCAATAGATTTAGTACCAGAAGATTTAATTTGTAAAGTTGCTGAACTCTGGAATTTATCTGAAAATATACCAATAATTAGGGAAATTCAACGAATTAATGAAACTTTAAAAGCACACAAACTAAAAGGAAATACAGGTGGTGTTCCCTATGAATGGTATTTTCTAGCTGCAAAATACCTACAAAAACATCCTGGTATTGAAGATATTAGTCCAGTGTGTGGAGAAGTAATTACCCATATTGCTCAACTTATTAAACCTATTGCTAATCAGTATGAATTACCGGATGGTTGGCATGATTTACGAGTTTGGGTGACAAAGGTTGTCATGCTCCCAGAAACAGGAGAAAATTGCTTACTACCTAACAAATTTTTAGATGAGTTTGAATTTTATAAAGCAGCCAAGAAAAATGGGAGAGGTAAACAATTAATCTGTTCTATTTCTCACTCTTCATATACAGTGACAGAACAGATGGAATCAGCAGTTTTATTTGCTCCTCAAGTTTATACTAATAAGCAAATGTTAGGAGGTTCTAACGCGAAACGTAATATTTCCAGTATCGCTGGCATTGAAATCATGTTACGACAGATTTTAATGAGTCAAACGCAAGCCACAGGAGGTAGATTTGAGGATGCCAAATATAGGTATCTATACTTTTATCCTACCTATTACTGCACTCCAGAAACTAACGCATTTTTACATAAAGCCTATGATAATATCAAACAAACCCGCTTTGATACTGGAGTTCGTAATCATTTTATTAGTAAGGATTTGACAGCTAACTTTGAACTGGAACGTTATCAAAATGTTGATATATTCTACCTTGATGAAAACACGGAAAAAATAAATGATCGCACTTTCAAAATTTCTTATCCAGAAAAACAGCCTCTAACATTTTATTTTATGGCTTTACCCCCAGAAGTGAGAGGTAAAGATAAAAAACCAACAGATACAGAGTCTTGGATAATGCCAGCTTGGTTATCTTTAGCATTTCCGATGATTCTAGATGTAAAAACAGTGGTTTCTGAATCTCCAATTCCCCCATTTAATGACGGTGCAGAATTTGAACAAAGCGTATTTCTTGACAGTGCGCCGCAAGCATTTAGAGTTTTATTGAAAGAGGAGCGTTTTCGTCTTGACTATATCTTAGAAGGTTGGAAAGACAAAAACACCAATCAAAACTATCCATCACCATTAAATCTGTTAACAGCAGCTTACGCTATTCATTTAGATGTGAATGCTAGACAAGGAAAGACGGGATATGATGCTAACTGGGGTAAATTTGCCGAACTTGCAAAAGATTTTGAAACAAGTCCACTTTATATTTTTGCTTACTTGAATGAGTGGGTACGTAAGCAAAAAATTGATGCTCCAAGCATTAATAAGGTCAAGCTTTATGCTTATCATTTTTACCCTTGTTTTGACCCTTATACAAAATTTGATTTTAATGAGGAGAAATTAATTGTGGAAGACAAATCAACTTTGAATCATCCAAAGAAATTAACGGAACTTTATCGCCGTTTTTATCGAGCTAAATCTAGCAAAGGAAAACCAATTAAATCAAATGCAATCTTGAAACCAATTGATGAAGCAGCCGATACTATTATCAAAGCTGACAAAGAATGTTTTCAATTAGTTGATACTGTTGCAGCAAAAATTTTCAAACTGATGGAGAGAGTACGGAACTCAACAGCAGAGGGGCGTTGGGTTATAGCTCACCGTGATGAGGAAAGAGAAGCAATTTTAGATTTTGCCAGATACTTTGTTGTAGAAGTTTTTGAAAAATCATTTGCTGGCGATCGCGCACGTTTAGTGGGTCGTCAATTGAATCTCATTCGAGATACCTGTGAATTTCTTTATCGTTTAGCAGATGATGAAGAACGTAAAGCACGTCCTCAAGATGAACCTGATGAAATTACTGAGATTGAAACTGAGGAAAATTAGATTATGAGTATTCTAGATCCTACTCAGTCTTATACTTTTAGCAAATATTTTGAGATGCACATTTCTCCTCAAGATTTTGCTAAAGAATTTGGCTATACATTTACTCGAAAACGTTTGAATTTACCCCAATACCCAGAAAACCTAGATCGATTAAAAGAATTACAAGAACGACTTGATGAAATTCTTCCATACTTTGATTTAGCTAATGAGACAAGTCGCAGAGAAGTATTAATTTCTCCAATAATTTTAGATTTAGTTCACTATACTAAATCTGAGGTGAGAATTGAGTATCAAATTAAGGTCAGCGAACAACTACAAGGTTACTTTGATTATCTGATAAAAAATCGAAATAATCTCTTAGTAATCGAAGCTAAAAAGGAGGATTTAGATTATGGTATGACTCAGCTTTTTGCGGAATTAATTGCCCTAGATAAATGGCAAGAAAATCAACAGCAAACTCACATTATTGGTTCAGTTACTACTGGCAAAATATGGGAATTTGCTCAACTTGATCGCACTAATAAACATCTCGATCAAGGACTTGATAGCTATCGCGTTCCTGATGACTTAGATCCCTTAATGCGGATTCTCGTTCAAACTCTCATTTAATTTGCTTTCATTGCTATTAAAAATTAACTTCAAGGAGAAAATCATGGCACTTTTAAAAACCGTTGACGCTAAATTATTTCAATCAGAAATTCCTTACAAACCGATGGGAAAATATGCCCACTTTTTAACCATTCGTGTTACTGAATCTTATCCATTATTCCAAACAGATAGCGAATTGAATAAAGCAAGGGTAAGGGCTGGAGTTAAACCTGAAAACAAAAACACCATTAGTCGTCTTTCAATGTTCAAACGTAAACAGTCCACACCAGAAAGATTAGTTGGTAGAGAATTATTACGAAAATATGAATTTATGACAGCAGAAGAATGTGAATATAACGTTAATTTTGCAATGGATAATCCTGATTGTATTATTTACGGTTTTGCTATTGGTGATTCTGGTTCTGAAAAATCAAAAGTTGTGGTAGATACTGCATTTTCTATTACCGCTTTTGATGAGTCTCATGAAACTTTTACTCTCAATGCTCCTTATGAGAATGGGACGATGGCTGCAAAAGGAGAAAAAAAATCAGATGGTAAATTAGACGGTGAAATAGGTAAAGTTACAGCCAGAATTAACCAACAAGACCACATTAGACCACAGGTTTTCTTCCCCAGTATTGTCACACTCAAAGACCCGACAGAAGCAAGTTTCCTTTATGTTTTTAATAACATTCTGAGAACTCGTCACTATGGCGCACAAACAACCCGCACAGGTCGAATTAGAAATGAATTAATCGGTGTTGTATTTGCTGATGGAGAAATTACCAGTAACCTGCGTTGGACTCAGGCAATATATGATCAAATGAAGGCTAATAATATGCTCAAATCACCAGATCCCTTGGATGAAGATGATGTAATTAGTGCTGCTAAAAGTGCAATTGAGAACTTAATGGCAGATGAGTTTATTGTACATACAGACTTTATTGGTGATGCTTTTACACCTCTAATTAATGAAGTTAAAAACCTCACAAATAACGAAGCAGGTATTAAATCAATTTTGCAAAAAGCTGATAATGAAGCTAAAGAATATGCCAACAAACATATCAGCAAAAAGAAAACTGCTGCTAAGACTAAGTAACAGCCATGACAATTATCTACCGTTGTCAATTAGAACTACATGACAGCCTCTATTTTGCCACCCGTGAAATCGGCAGACTTTACGAAACAGAGCCAATAATTCATAATTATGCCCTCTGTTATGCAGTTGGTTTAGTTGATAGTCAAATTTACTCAACAACCGTTGCTGAAGACGATTCTTATCGCTATTTCTGCCCCGAACAAGTGCCAAAATATGAACAACATCTAACTCCTTTAAATGAACAAGGAATCTATATCACTCCGGCTCGTTCTTTGAATCATACATCTATTCTCAATACATGGAAGTATGCAAATAATAACTACCATGTAGAAATGGAGAAAACCCAAAAGAATATTCCTAGTTTTGGGAGAGCAAAAGAAGTTGCACCGGAAAGTCAATTTGAGTTTTTTCTTATCTCTCAGAAAGACATTAAATTACCAAAATGGATTCGCTTAGGTAAATGGATGAGTAAGGCTGAATTAACAGTTGAAAAACTACCACAACCAAAAACTAAAACTGGTTTATTTACCTGCACTTATCCTTTAAATCCATTGGATGTCATGTTTACTAATCAAGTGATTAGTTATGATGTGGTGAATATGCCTCCAGTTAGTTTGATTCAAAATGTGCAAATGCAAGGGGAATATTACTATTTTGATGATGTCAAAGATGTAAAACTTCCAAAACAAATGCAATACCGTTTTCGTGCTTAAAGTGTAATTGGTGGGCAATGCCCACCATACTTTGAATTTCAATTATTAATCATGCCATACAGTCTCGTTCTTAACATCACTCCCCAGTCTCCTATCTACCCAGAATTTCTTACAGGTAGACACTATCACGCGCTGTTTCTCACCCTAGTGAGTTCTGTTGATAAAACCTTGGGAGACTACTTACACCAATCAGATGCAGATAAAGCCTTTACCCTTTCACCTTTACAGGTACAACAAAAACATAAATCTCATCATCAAACTTTGCAATTTTGTCATTCAGAAGCAATTCCGGCTGGTAGTTCTTGTTGGTGGAAAATCACTTTATTAGATGACAATTTATTTAGTCAACTAACACCTTTGTGGTTGAATCTTAACCCGGAACACCCTTGGCATTTGGGTTCAGCTAATTTATTTATTACTAGCATTCAAGGTACACGCCAATCTAATCAACCATGGGCTAATGTCTGTACTTATAACCAACTTTATGAACAAGCAAGTGAAACAGAACGAAATATCAATTTCATCTTCGCATCACCTGTAGCTTTTCGTCAAGGCGGATTTGATAATGTCCTCCCGACAAAGGAATCTGTATTTAATAGTCTGCTTAATCGCTGGAATAAATATAGCGGTATTGAATTTACCGATTTTTCCCTAGAATCAATTTATCCTAGTTCTTTTCAAATTAACACTAGAGTAACCAGTAATTACGACAATAAATTTATTGGTTGTGTTGGTGAAATTGGCTATCGAATATTAGGAAATGTTGAAACAATGGCAATTAAGCAAATTAATACTTTAGCAGATTTTGCTTTATATGCAGGTTTAGGACGTAAAACTACCATGGGAATGGGAATAGTTAGAAGAATTAAAAGTTTAAAATCATGACAGAAAACGAATATATTTCTATCGCTGCCTTAAACCAATATTCCTATTGTCCTCATCGTTGTTGGCGGATTCATTGTGCTGGAGAATTTATTGATAATCAATACACAATTGAAGGCACAAGTTTACACGAACGAGTTCATACAGTTGGAGAAGGACAACGGGAAGAAATTTGGCAGATACGGGCAATTTGGCTGAAATCAGATCAATACCAACTTATCGGTAAATCTGATTTAATTGAAGCTGAAAATGGCGAATTTTACCCAGTTGAATATAAACGGGGACGTAAAGGTGAATGGGATAATGATGAATTACAAGTTTGCGCTCAAGCATTGTGTTTAGAAGAAATGACAGGACGAACTATCACCAATGGCTATATCTATTATGCACACTCTCATCAACGGCAATTAGTTGAAATTAATCAGGAATTACGACAAAGTACGATCGCTACTATTGAAGCAGTGCAAAAACTACTATTCACAGGTGCAATGCCAAAGGCTATTAAAACAAATCGTTGTCAAGGATGTAGTCTCTATTCACGATGTTTACCTCAAGCATCTGACAAGGTTGAGCGTTATCAAGAAGCTAATTAATTGTACATTCAAGGATTATTTATGGGAACTGTTTACGTTACACAAGATGATGCTTTTATCGGCAAAGCAGATGAACGTCTTCACGTTAAATTCGAGAAAAAAACGATTTTAGATGTGCCATTGCTAAAAATTGATGGTGTGGTAGTATTTGGAAGAGCAACAATTTCTCCGGCTGCTATTTCTGAGCTACTTGAACGCCATATTCCCCTCACATTTATCAACGAAAAAGGTCATTATTTAGGAAGATTAGAACCAGAAGTAACTAAAAACATCTTCGTTCGTAAAGCCCAATGGCAAGCTGCTGGAGAATCACCGAAGGCTATTCATATTGTCCAAGGTTTTGTGAGAGGTAAATTAAAAAACTACCGTCAAACTTTGGCGCGTCGTCAACGTGAATCAACAATTGATTTATCTGCATATATTACCCGCATTGAACAAGCAATTTCTCCCATTGATTCAACTCACAATATTCCCTCTTTGCGTGGTTTAGAAGGTGCTGGTAGTGGCGCTTATTTTGGTTGTTTTAATCAACTAATTCGCAACGAAAATTTTGAGTTTAAAAAACGTGTTCGTCGTCCACCTACAGATCCAGTCAATTCCTTACTCAGTTTTGGTTATTCGTTATTACGCCATGATGTGCAAAGTGCTGTTAATATTGTTGGTTTTGACCCTTATTTAGGATACCTGCATTGCGATCGCTATGGTAGACCATCTTTAGCCCTGGATGTCATGGAAGAATTTCGTCCTTTGGTAGTAGATGCGGTGGTGTTATCTGCATTGAATAAGCAATTTTTGACACCGGGAGATTTTGTCACTGAACCATTAAGTAATGCCGTTTCTCTAACTCCAGAAGGACGCAAAACCTTTTTGAAGTTATATGAGCAGAAAAAACAATCAGATTTTAAGCATCCTGTCATGGGTCGTAAATGTACTTACCAAGAAGCCTTTGAACTGCAAGCCAGATTACTGGCAAAATACTTAATGGATGAAACTGATAAGTATCCACCCCTGGTTTTGAAATAGAGGAAAAGGTGAATAAATGGTGAATGTAGTTGTTTCTTACGACATATCTGAGGATAAACGCCGTACCAAAATCCATAATATTCTCAAATCCTATGGACAATGGGTGCAATACAGTATTTTTGAGTGTGAATTAAATAATACTCAATATGCTAAACTGCGATCGCGCCTCAATAAACTGATTAAGCCAGATACCGATAGCATTCGCTTTTATTTTCTATGCGCGTGCTGTTTTGGTAAGGTTGAACGCATAGGTGGTGAACCAGTCCGTGACAATACGATTTTTTTCGCGGAATGCGCGGATGGGTAGGTGTTCATTTAGCAGGTTCTTAAAAAATGGCTGGAATCATATTTATGTAAGGCTTTTCAGAATTTCTTCCTATCCAACCATCCGCGCCCCTTATCCAGACTGGGTTTCAGCTTTTTTCCCCCTTGACACAATTCCTCAAATGAACTATCATTAGATCGTCCGCGTTACTGAACCTTGAAAACTACATATATATAGCTTTTCAGCCTACCGCTTTTGAAATTTCACTTACTCCCTATTAGGGATTGAAACTACGCCTTACTTACCCGACCAAGACAAGATGGTGTTTGAAATTTCACTTACTCCCTATTAGGGATTGAAACTTTTGCTGTTAGCGCATCATTCTCAATTTGCAATGTTTGAAATTTCACTTACTCCCTATTAGGGATTGAAACTTCTTCTCTCCCATAATTGCTTTTCACGTTGACATTTGAAATTTCACTTACTCCCTATTAGGGATTGAAACGGCTTTAGTCGTTGGATCTATTAACCTTTTAGGAATTTGAAATTTCACTTACTCCCTATTAGGGATTGAAACCTTCAAGGGGCATATATAGCCCAAACTAAGAAGATTTGAAATTTCACTTACTCCCTATTAGGGATTGAAACTAACCATTTAAATAAACTCCCTGACTTCAACTGAAACGGGATTTGAAATTTCACTTACTCCCTATTAGGGATTGAAACGCTTAACCAACTCAAGTTCAGTAATAGCACCATCTTTGAAATTTCACTTACTCCCTATTAGGGATTGAAACCTATACGACTTTAATTGATTTACTAAAGTCTGGGATTTGAAATTTCACTTACTCCCTATTAGGGATTGAAACATGCCCTTGCCTCCAACAACGAATCAAACTCATTTTTTGAAATTTCACTTACTCCCTATTAGGGATTGAAACTCCGATAAAGCCAGTAGATAGGCACTGATCAGGTTTTGAAATTTCACTTACTCCCTATTAGGGATTGAAACCAGTTGGAGCTAAACCGATGGATGTAGAAATCGATTTGAAATTTCACTTACTCCCTATTAGGGATTGAAACTACACTCTGCTTCCTCTTTTACGAGGTGTATTTTCTTTGAAATTTCACTTACTCCCTATTAGGGATTGAAACCCATAAATATTCCTGTAACTGGTATTATTTCTTCATTTGAAATTTCACTTACTCCCTATTAGGGATTGAAACCTGCCTAGCTTGAGTTTCTGCTTGCGATCGCTTTGATTTGAAATTTCACTTACTCCCTATTAGGGATTGAAACGTCAGTGTTGCCGAGTTTAGAGTGATTGTGATGTTTTTTGAAATTTCACTTACTCCCTATTAGGGATTGAAACTCCATAGTTGCCTTTTTGTAGACCGCAAAACTAAATGTGTTTGAAATTTCACTTACTCCCTATTAGGGATTGAAACTTGGCTCTAAATTTTACGGGAAACAAAAAGTGTACTTTGAAATTTCACTTACTCCCTATTAGGGATTGAAACTTCTTTGACGCAGTTTATACCATTTTGCAACGACATTTGAAATTTCACTTACTCCCTATTAGGGATTGAAACAGAAATCAGACCACAATGAGGTCGATGATATAGGTTTTGAAATTTCACTTACTCCCTATTAGGGATTGAAACGAGAAATAAATGATTTTCCAATATCCTGCAAAAATTTGAAATTTCACTTACTCCCTATTAGGGATTGAAACTTATCGGAAATACCCTAGACATAGCAATAATCGGGTTGAAATTTCACTTACTCCCTATTAGGGATTGAAACGTTAGTTGAAAATCAGAATTTAATTGATTGGGAGTGTGTTGAAATTTCACTTACTCCCTATTAGGGATTGAAACCTCGCGTTTTTGTTGGCTGCGCGCGTGGTGTCGATGCCTGTTGAAATTTCACTTACTCCCTATTAGGGATTGAAACCGCCCTAAACCAGTGGCGTTAAGGGGTTTACCATCTGGTTGAAATTTCACTTACTCCCTATTAGGGATTGAAACCAGTTCTATCTCTGATAAAACCCCAGAAGCACAAAAGTTGAAATTTCACTTACTCCCTATTAGGGATTGAAACCGCATTTAGTTCGGCAATTCTTTTGCAAGTATCGTGTTGAAATTTCACTTACTCCCTATTAGGGATTGAAACAACGAGTTTGCACAGCAGTTACCCATAATCTAAAAGGTTGAAATTTCACTTACTCCCTATTAGGGATTGAAACAAGAAAATCACCAAGATTAAAACAAAGAGGGAGGCAAAGTTGAAATTTCACTTACTCCCTATTAGGGATTGAAACAAGGTGTGGAATTTGGTACGAAGTAAACAAACTTAGGTTGAAATTTCACTTACTCCCTATTAGGGATTGAAACTTCGCAAGCATCCCAGGAAATACAACTACTTCCCGTTGAAATTTCACTTACTCCCTATTAGGGATTGAAACCTAATGGGTGTGATTGTTGTGAAAGCTTGCAAAATCAAAGTTGAAATTTCACTTACTCCCTATTAGGGATTGAAACAGAGAGTCAGCGATCGCAATATCCAGAATTGTTCGTTGAAATTTCACTTACTCCCTATTAGGGATTGAAACCCAAGCACCACCGCCCAGCTTTTCGTGTCTGGCAGTTGAAATTTCACTTACTCCCTATTAGGGATTGAAACCATTTAAATTTCCTCCAATTCTTCTAATTTATTCAAATTGAAATTTCACTTACTCCCTATTAGGGATGAAACTCTAATGTGTTCGTCCCACTGGGGCGGCTTTTGCCTTTGAAATTTCACTTACTCACACTCAAGAACCGAAAATTAGGAGGGCTATATGTTATAATGTTTATTAAACTTCATTGATTCTACATTCTAGAACAAGTAGATTAGCGTTACAAATTGCCCTGGAGATAAAGCAGGGAGAAAAAAGGTTTTAACCATTAGATATCTCAGGTAATTAAATGTGCATAAACTAAAAACAGTGTAGGGACAATTCATGAATTGTCCCTACGATAATTATTTAAGTTCTGAGTAGAGACTTATCATCTTTTCTCATTTTAACCCATAACAGAATTAGCCTCTTCAGTAGACTTGGCGACTGGTGTAGTACCACCCATGCGAATTTCTGAAGTAAAAGAAGCCATACTAAAACCCCCAAATCGCTTGAGGATACTTACCCGCATCCTTAAATTTGGACTCGCAAACCATAGACGTTCTTCAGATGACATCGTTTCATACTCAGTAATCAGAGTCAAAGCGTCATCACTACCCATTTTATATCGACCAGCAACAGGGGCTTTCTCTGCATAACCCATTTCTCGGAGTAACTTACCTTCATGGGGACTATCCACGTCTGGAACTGTTACTAACACAGTAGAACCAGTATGCTTTTCTTCGTCCCATTCCATTGTGCCGTTCCAGGTAACTCTCGCACCACAAGAAGCTGAACTAGGGAGAACTTCATACTGTTCACACAATTGAATCACCTCTGGATGGTCTGCGGCTAACATTTCAATCACCAGGTCTGATTTGCCGTCTTCAGATTGCTTAAACGCTAAATGGTGACTGGTGCGGTGAGAAAACCATTTACCAGCACTTAACTCAAAAAATTCTTCAATATTCATGAAATTGCCTTACATCAAAATATTACAAATCCCACTTTTATTAAAAAATAGCAGGAGCCGTTTATATTGCAATCCTAAATCATTTGTGAGCTACTTCAAAAATAGGTAATTTTTATTGATTTTAGGATTTACGCATTGACAGAATCTATTACATAAGATAAGAATTATGGATTTTATCTGTTGTAGGGTGCGTAAGTCCTAGATATGCTATTATGCCGCTTCAAGTTTGGTGAGTGAGATCTTCGCAGCTTCAGCAACGTTGGGATGGGGGTCTTTTGCTAGATATTTCAAAGCGGAAATGCTTTTGGGAGTCTGTAAATTACCTAGAGATTCTGCTAAACGTTGCCTCACTAACCAATCTTCTGCTTGGGCAAAACGCAGGATATGATCTACAGATTCAATATCTTTGATTTCTCCTAAAGCCGAGATAGCAGCTTGTTGGATGACTATTTCCGGGCTATCTAAAGCCTGAATGAGAATAGCATGGGCGCGGATATCTTTGATATTACCTAAAGATACGGCAGCACTAAAGCGTACTAACCAGTCCGTATCCTCATAAAATGCCCGTGATAATGGTTCAACGGCTCTATTATCACCCAAATAGCCTAAAGCACCAGCAGCATCAGCCCGGATTCCATAATCTGGGTCAGTTTCTAAAATTCTCACCAAAATTGGATAACATTCTGGTGTTTGCTTGATGCCTAAAGCAAATACTGCCATCGATCGCAGTTGTAAAGATTCATCATCTAAGACCTTTTTAATCAAAGGTACGGCATCTTCCGGGGAAATATGGCGCAAATTAGCAAGAGCTACCATGCGATCGCGCAAGTTAGGACTTTCTAACTGTGTAGAGATTATATCTAAGCTGAGAGCAGTCATTGAGTTTAAAGTATTTTGTTAACTTATCTTTACTTTAACTTAAATACTTTAGAACTTACGCACTGTACAAAATACAGATGATATATAGGGTTTGATGAAAAAGTCTTTTCATTAGGGCTAGGAGTCAGGAGGACAGTTAAAAACATTTTTTCATCTCTGGCTGCCCACAAAAGTGCAAGGTTTTTCAGACACAATATGCTATAATGTTGCACCTACCGTCTTTTTTATGAGCTTCAAGCCTTTGATTTATCAGGCTTTTGGGTTTATATGCCTAACGGCACGCTACGCTATCAGCAAGCCCTAAGTATTCTTTCTCTCTTTCTGCCTCCTGCCTTCTGCCTTCTGCCTTCTGACTCCTGACTCCTGACTCCTGACTCCTGTTTTTATAATATTTAACTCTATCTTAGGTATGAAGAGAAAATAAAAACCTAGTTATACGGTTAGAAGGTACGACTGTAAACTACAGCGTCCAATCTTCAGGAGAGTCACAATGGTTCAACTTACTGATCGTCCAGGCACAAAAAGAATCACCAATTTGCAAGATAAATTCATCTACGAAATTGGTGCGATGTACGATGCTGAAAATCGCTTTTTGGAAGCGCAGCAGATGATGCACCAAAGTTGCCAACATCAAGAATTGAGATCACTAATTGAGACACATATTCAGGAAACCGAACAACAAATTAGGAATTTAGAGCAGATTTTCAATGCTTTGGGACAGCAACCGCAACGGGTTACTTGTGATGCTGCGGCTGGATTAATTAGTGATGGTCAAAAATTAATGCTGTTAGCTGCCGACAGTCCCAAAATTGTGGACTTAGGGCTAGTTGGGGGACAGTATAAGGTTGAGCAATTAGAAATTGCTTGTTATCGTGGTTTAATTAAAGTTGCTGAACAAATGGGACAAAACCAAGTCGTGCAATGGTTACAGCAAAACTTGGAGCAAGAGGAGCAGACAGCGCAAAGATTGGAACAGTTGATGCCCCGGCTACTCCAGGAAGTGACTTCATCTGGAGGGAAGACTACGGCTAAATCTCGTTAGTTTAATGTGAATTAGATTAACCTCTCTAACCCCTCTCCCACGCGGAGCTACCGTGTACACACAAGTCTTATCAAGATTAAATCGGCGGTTAGAAACCGCAACTACACAGGCAAAACCCACCTCCGTGGGTTAAAAATAAGTAGTTTTTCTTCAGTCCACGCAGGTGGACTTTGTTTGTGTAGCCGTGATTTCTAATCGCCAGGGCTTGTTTTGGGTAATCAGATCACTTGTGTGTACACCGTAGCTCCCACGCGGAGGGGGGTGGTTTATGGGCTTTTTTTGGTTTCTCCAGAAATGCGAATCAATTCGGCAATGATGGCGACGATCGCTGTGGAAATGATTAATACTACACTCAGAGCATTAATATCGGGTTTGACTCCGGTTCTGATACGGCTAAAAATTTCCATTGGTAGGGTATTTGAGCCGCTACCGGCTGTAAAACTGGAGATGAGAAAGTCATCTAAACTGAGGACGAAGGCTAGTAAACATCCAGATAAAATCCCAGGCATTAATTGTGGTAGTAAAACTTGGATGAAGGCTTGAACCGGTGTTGCACCTAAATCTAGTGCGGCTTCTTCTAAGTGAGGATCTAGGTTATTGAGTCGAGAAGAAACTACTAAGGCGATATAAGAGAGACAAAAAACTACATGAGCCGAGATAATTGTCCATACACTCAGGGGCATGGCAAAGGCTGCTAAACATACTAGGGTGGAAACAGCGATCGCTATATCGGGAATTAATAATGGTAAATAAGCTATTCCCTGGTATAAGGACTTCCCCGGAAATTCATAACGCGCTAACCCTACAGCCATCAAAGTTCCCAAAACTGAGGAAATAGAAACAGCGAAAAAGGCTACAAACAAACTATTACTCAAGGCTGATAAAATCCGTTCATCGGTGAATAATATGGCATACCATTCCAAGGTAAAGTTTTTCCAAGTTACGCTGTAGGGGGAATTATTGAAACTATAAAAGCCCAGTACCAAAATCGGCAGGTACATGAACACAAATATAATAATTGAGAAAACGGACTGCCACGGTAGACCCGGTTTTGGGTAATATTTAGATTTACTTATGTTCATATTTGATTTTATGTTAAATCGTCTAGAATATAGGACTTACGCACGGGTTACGGAATAAATACGAACCGCAGAGGACGCAGAGGACACGGAGGAATGAGAGTTTGAGAGGTTTTTTGGGTAAGTCCTAGAAATTACTTTTAGTCAGAACACTCAATCAGGATAATTTTAGTCTGATACCAGATCGAAATCAAATACATTTATTTTGTTGGGTAAATGAATCACATCTCAACGAAAATAGATGTCTGTATTCATGTTTGATCAGGCTGGTTTCTTCCCCTTGGAGATATTCATCAGGGGAAATATATCTGGGGGTTGCAATCATGGATAATTCCCTTATTGCGGAGGATCAGAAATGGTGGAAACAGTTAAAACTTGCGGTGGTGAGGCATCTGGGGGATAAAGAAAGTCTACTTGTACAATCGAGCGATCGCCCTCTTTCAAATTCAATAATACCAGTGGTTCTCCTGGTTGACCTCTCTTTTGGACTAAATGCACAAACTTAGTTTGTGGTAAACCTTGATCATCTTGATAACGTACCCGCACTGTTCCCCTAAAAAACACTTGACGCTGTGGTGTTGTAAAAAAGCGTAATCCTGATTTACTTAATTGATCTTCTTTGATGGGAGTTTGTACAGATATACTTACAGTTTGCCGACTTTGAGTATTATTGTAAAGTGGCAATCTCAAACTATATTCAATGCCATAATTACCATGAGCGCGGTAAGCTGTATCTGGATAACGGACTAACATCTCTGCACTTTGAATTTGTCCCGTGCCAAAAGTACCACCATGTAAGGTGCTTAACGGGTAGGAAAAAGCTTGACCAGGTTGGGGAATTGTCAAATACTCGGCTTGGGGACGATCTACTATATAAGCTTGCCACTGAGAACCCTTCGCTACACCAGCCACCCGACCGTAAATTTTCGGCTTACCACTTTCCTCCAACGGGGTAGGAACTTTATCTCTGGGAGTAGATAATTCACCGTTATCTAGTAAATTTTGCCACTCAGATAAATTAGGCGATCGCTCACTACCATCTGTATTATTACGAGCAAACATCGCCAAACTAGCTGCATAAATAGTACCATCACTCCAGAGACGCATATATGTAGAACGACCATTGAGAGGGGGTGTCAGTTCTGCAACGGGAATGGGGAGATTTAATAACATTCGACTTTCCCCTGGGGGAATGACAATTTGAGGAGGAAAAATATCCTGTCGTTTAGCTCTGAGTACATCTAACATAGCGCGATCGCCAGGCCCTGCAAACACTTTCCCCAAAATATTTTCGCTAAAAGATGGGGATTCAATAAATGGTGCATCTGGTTGACTTAAATAACTAGCCCCATGCAATATATTCACCTTCACCGGTTGCGAACCAGGATTAGATAAAATTATCCCCAAATACAAAGATTTTAGATTCTCCGGTGGTACAGCTTTGGCAATATGGTGAGCAAAAACATCAAACCGACCCTGAAAAGGAAAATTTAAATGTGCTGTTGGTACTTTTTTCCCCAATCCTGGGAAAGTTGATAGTAAAATCCCCTCATTTAGCACCAATTCCGGGCTATTGCTATTAAAAACTGGAACCGAGTCTAAATTTCCTGGTAAAGAACGCATCTGTTGTGGTTGTACTACTTCCTGGGGTGGGGTAGGAGGAGTTACTTGAGCGAGAGTAAAATTCAGGAAAAATGGCAGCATAAGCAATTAAAAATTCAACCTTGAAACTTCAAAATGATAAATCGTCGCTGAATTAGAGTATGATTTTTGATTTTTGGGTGTAGAGACGTTCCATGGAACGTCTCCATAAAGGTTTTGAATGTATGCAAAATCATTTCCATCCCTAAAATCTGCAACGCCTAAAATAGTAAAACAGACGCTGAACATCTTAGAGAAGTGCCAGGTTGTTGATCATTAAAACAAAATCAGCAATCATGCCTATCAAGTTTTCTGGATGCAGAATGGGAACGTGAATAAAAATGGCAGGTGTTGAGGATTGAGATTGGCGTAAGTAGTCTAAAACAGAGTAATAAAGTCCATTACACACAAACTTACCACAGTCGTAACTAATCTCAACTGCTGATGTTCCTGCCACTAATTGTTTTATATCAACGGTTGTTTGCAAAAAAATCTCTGGCTGATCTATCAATTCCTTATCCGTAGATTCTCCAGATAAGATACTGGCAATCACCTCCACACTTAATTGTTGACGACTGGCAGCCATCCCACAACAGATGATGTAATCGGGTTCGAGTTGATTGATTTTGGCAATGACTTGAGAACTAGCAAGCGCAACATCAACAGGTAGTCGATGCAGAAAATGTAAATCATGGGTAACTGAAGCCATTTTGGCTAATTCGAGTAACAGATCATCAGAAGAATTTGACTGTTGATCACTCAACCAAGTGTGAAAAGAAGTTAATAGTATTTTTTTCTGCATAATAATTGTTAATTATGATTAGAATTATAAAAGCCCTCCCTAATAAATTCACAAGGAGCAGGTAAATGCCAGTAATTGCAGTCGTAGATTACGACATGGGAAATTTGCACTCAGTCTGTAAAGGACTAGAAAAAGCTGGAGCAACTCCTAAAGTCACCTATTGTGCCAAGGAATTAGCTCAAGCAGATGCGGTAGTTTTGCCTGGGGTGGGAGCATTTGATCCAGCGATGCAACACCTGAGATCCCGTGGTTTAGAACAACCGATTAAAGATGCGATCGCTTCCGGTAAACCCTTCTTAGGTATTTGTCTAGGATTACAAATTTTGTTTGAATCCAGCGCCGAAGGAACTCAACCAGGACTAGGAATTGTGCGCGGAAAAGTCCGGCGATTTATTCCCGAACCCGATATTACTATTCCCCATATCGGTTGGAATCAACTGGAACTCAATCAACCTAAAAGCACTTTATGGGAGCATTTACCATCTCAACCTTGGGTTTATTTTGTCCATTCCTACTATGTTGACCCCATTGAAACACAGATTCGGGCAGCCACAGTTACTCATGGTAATCAAACCGTGACAGCAGCGATCGCTCACGATAATTTAATGGCGGTGCAATTCCATCCCGAAAAATCATCTAACATCGGACTGCAAATTTTATCTAATTTTGTTGCTCAAGTCCGTGAAAAAATTCCAGCTTAATAAATCTTTGCATTCTATCGGGTATCAGCTACCAATATTCAATCAATAATGAGTCTGAGAATTTACGGGAATCGACTGCTAAAAACTCTGCCAGGAAAAGAAACTAGACCTACCAGTTCGAGAGTTAGACAAGCTGTGTTTAATATTTGGCAGGGAACGATTGTTGGTTGTCGTTGGTTGGATCTATGCACTGGTAGCGGTTCAATGGGTGCGGAGGCTTTATGTAGGGGAGCTAGTTTAGTTGTCGGAATTGAACAATCAAGTCGAGCCTGTGCCATAATTCAAGAAAATTGGCAGCAGGTAGCGAGTAGCGAGCAAAAATTTGAAATATTGCGGGGAAACGTCACCCAGCAGTTAAAAAAACTATCAGGCCAGCAATTTGACAGAATTTATTTTGATCCACCCTATCAAAGTGGATTGTATGAGGAAGTTTTACAAGCGATCGCTCTGGATCAACTTTTAGCACCTGATGGAGAAATCGCCGCAGAACATAGTCCTTATGGTTGGACACCACCAGCGATCGCTAATTGGGAAATCTGCCGTCAAAAAGTTTACGGTAACACAGCAGTCACTTTCTACAGTGTACAAGTTTTGAACGATGAAAAATCAATAGTTTGAAACCCACGGAGGTGGGTTTTGCCTCTATAGCCGCGACTTCCAGTCGCCAAGGCTTCTACAAGTTTTAAACGATGAAAAATCAATAGTTTGAAACCCACGGAGGTGGGTTTTGTTTGTATAGCCGCGACTTCCAGTCGCCAAGGCTTACTATACAGGTGTAAGAAACAGTTTAGCTTCCTCTTGTCTTCTCCTCCTTAACCCTGCCTCAACAGAAGTTCCAGGATTTCTGTATTTAAGAAAAGTCTCTTCAATCTCATTCCACTGTTTATCTCTTAAAACTCTCGTCATGCTTGTAAAATTACGATTTCCATAGAAATTAGCACCCAAATTGTAAGCAAAACTCAATAAAGCTCCTCGTTGGTTAACATTTAATTCTTGCCAAACCGGAATTTTTTCTAGTGGTGGCAAATAACTATTTTCTAACTGCAACATTAACAGTTCGTCAGCCATCTCTCTTGTGATTCTATCACCAATTTTCCACTCACTCCCATCTTTTTTGCGAGTAGATCCCCAACCAATAGTGATAGGTTTACCCCCAGACAGAGGATCAGGATAAGCATTGGGATCAAAACCCTCAAATTTTTTAATTAACACAACTCCAGGCAGGGGTATTTTACCAGACTTACCACCGTAAAGAGTAGAAGATGTAGAAGATATAGAAGAGGGATTAGATTTTACGGTTTCTGTCTTTTGATCAGAGTTTTGAATAAATTGATTCAGGGCATTTTGAGTTCTTGGTCCCACTACCCCATCAGGAGTAAGACCCTGTTGTTGTTGAAACCTTTTAACAGAGGCCAAAGTCTTTTGACCAAAATCACCATCTATTTGACCCGGATCTAGATTTAGTGCTTTCAAAATTTCCTGTAATTGCCGGACTTTTGACCCCTTAGAACCTAGTCTGAGAATTTCGTTTCCTGTTAGCATCTGCACTCCTAAAACTTGTAATTTGTTCGATGAATCGCTGGAAATATCTGGTTTTTGAATTATAGGTTTTGAATCAGATTGTATAGTTTCTTGTGTTACTTGTTCAATAGATTTATTCAGAGCATTTTGAGTTCTTGGTCCAACTACCCCATCGCGAGTAAGACCCTGTTGTTGTTGAAACCTGTTAACAGAGGCCAAAGTCCTTTGACCAAAATCACCATCTATTGGACCTGGATTTAGATTTAGTGCTTGCAAAATTTCCTGTAACTGCCGGACTTTTGACCCCTTAGAACCTAGTCTAAGAACCTCATTGGCATTTAAAATTAATTTGGTAGCCATCATGCACTCCTGATTTTATCCCTCGAAAAACAAAGTATCTCTATTTCTGAGACAACTTTCTCTACAATTTATAAATTATCAGATATGAGTATATTTATAGGAGTTACGCATTGATAAAATATATTACATAAGGATGACGAATTTTATCTCTTGTAGGGTGTGGTTCGGCAAGCTCACCAACCACGTCAGACCCGATAATTTAGCAAACAACAGATTTTTTATATCTGACGCACCGCAGTAATTTAGATGAAGTCAGGTGCGCCAGAATCTGAAAGTTAGTGATTCTAGCCTAAATTATTCTGTCTGACGCACCCTACAGACTACTACTACAAAATAGTTTATACATATCATCTGCATTTTGTACAGTGCGTAAGTCCTAATTTAATGTTTAAAGATTTTAGTAGTTTGTTAAGATTGTAATATTAACCCTAATAATTCCACTGATTAAGAATAACAAATTGATTTTCAAGCAGATAGCCAGTTGCTTCAAGATTAGAAATTGCTTTGACGATCGCTTGATAAGTCATATTTTTAAAAGATCCTGGATTTTGATAAATTGCTAAAATGCCTAAATGAACTGGGTTAAGCTGATGAAGTTCTTCAAAATCATCACAGTTACGAGTTAACAACACACGCTGATTTTGTCTCGCATAATCTAAAACGATCACATCTGGACGACTACCTAAACCCGCTTCATTAACGGTGAGCAGATCATGATTTGCGGCTTGAAGCAAATTAATCAGATATTTTGCTTGGGAATCTTCATCAAGCAGCAGTCTTAGGCTCAAAAGATACTCCTTTTATTTCTAATCTATACCGCTCTTCATCTGCTTCTAACTTCAACAATTGTTGATGACTCTCACAGTAATTTATAACTTCATAAATAGCGGCTAAAGGTAAATCCCAATTTTCTGCTACCTGATCTGGTGACATTTTATTTGCTATCATGTCTTGCCAAATAGTTGAGGCCAGAAGTTTACGTCCTTTAATGTAAAGTTGTCGCCGCCAGGGGTGAGTGCGTGATACTAGAAATTGCCAGTCTTCAATCTGTCCAATAGGTTGTAAAGATTTAACCAGGACATCTATCAGAGAAAGACGATCACTCACAGATAATCTAAATACCTGCTCTTGCAGTTCTTGAAGTGACATTACAACACCTCTAACCAACATTGTTATTAATTCTATCATCAACCCATTACGGTAAAACCAACTGGTAGATTTTGGTGGGTAGCGATTTCTACGGTGTGCTGAGTGCAATGCACAAGCTCCTCGTAGCTTGCTTACTCTAGTGTACGCTATCGTACCTAACATTTCTCAGTTATTCTCAATCCAAAATCTAAAATCCAAAATTGATATGCCTTGGTTTGTCAAAATTGAAACTGGTAGAGTTGAAAAACCTACCTTTGACCAATATGTACCCGCCCATAAAGCCTACGTCCAAGAATTAATTACCAAAGGACACAAAGCCCGAACCGGGTACTGGTCCCAAAAAGGAGGCGGAATGATGCTATTTGAGGCAGCATCAATGGATGAAGCACAGGCTATAATTGCAGGTGATCCCTTGGTACAAAACGGCTGTGTCGATTACCAACTTTATGAATGGAAAATTGTTGTGGAATAACACACAATTACTGAAATTTGATGTTATGCTTATAGAAGACCTGGATCTATGCGACTTCAACGCCCAAATCTTGTCAGGACCGGAAGGTAGCAGCAATACGGGATGCTTGTGGTAGGCGTAGTCTCCGGGTCGCCCCATTTTTAGGAGTGCTTAGGGCAATGCCTGGTTTTGGAGATATCGTTCAAAAAGCTTTTTACCTCGGTGTTGGGTTAGCCTCTTATGCCAGCGAAAAAGCAGGGGGGAAATTAGCCGAACTGCGATCGCAAGTCCAAAAATTGGCAGACGATATGGTAGCAAAAGGTGAGATGACTACAGAAGAAGCTCGTCGGTTTGTCGAAGATATGATGAACCAAGCCCAACAGCCCCAATCATCTGCACAAACGCCAGAAAAAACATCCCCTTCGGAACCTCGTCGCATCGAAATACTAGAGGTAGACGAAGAACCAACTACGAAACAAACCGAGAATGTTGATGAGCTACGCCAACAAGTAGAGAAACTACAACAAGAGTTAAAAAAACTACAGCAAGATTAGTAAATAGTAGTTTTTTGACTGAGGGATTAACAATGGTTAGCACTTGGGTAATGGCGCTATACCCAAATTTAAGTTTAACGTGCATTTCCCCATTGTTAAATCTAGTAGTTGTAGCTCAGTAGCAATCAGCGCCCTGTTAGTAGTAAATAAGGGCGTTAATTTTATGGAACAGTGGGAAAAAGATTTTTTGAAGATAATCGAAACTGTCGCTGAGGAAGTAGAGCGATTCATCCTGGGAATGAATGAGATGGTAGACGCTTTTTTTGAGCTAACGGAAGAAATTACTGGGCAAGTACAAGGTTCCATTGCTACTGAATTTGACCAGTATTTACAGGATGTTACTGACCCAATTTTTGAAGCCTATTGGGAACTGGAAGACATACTAGGAGATGGGGATATGGGTTTTCCTTATCCGGTTGAAGCCACACCAGAACAACACGCTGCTTGCATTGGTTGTAGTAATTATCACGGTCAAGTGTATAGTGGTAACTTATTAGTTTGTGCTATGCACCCCCACGGTTGGGATGATGTCAATTGTCCTGATTGGGAACAAGTCTAAGAACGTTCCACAATGGGAAAAGGGAAGAATAATTTCCTGTTCCCTATTCCCTGTCACCTGATACCTAATAATTTATGAGTAACCTTTCACCGGAAACTGTATCTTTAACAACTCAAGAAATGAAATATGGCGAACGTGAGATTGCGGAAGGAGAATTAATTACCTTTCCTAATCCGCGTGTGGGTAGGAGATACGACATTAACATTACTTTGCCAGAATTTACTTGTAAATGTCCGTTTTCTGGCTATCCTGACTTTGCCACTATTTATATTTCTTACATCCCTGACCAAAAAGTGGTGGAATTAAAAGCGTTAAAACTGTATATTAATAGTTATCGCGATCGCTATATTTCCCACGAAGAAACAGCTAATCAAATTTTAGATGATTTTGTTGCGGCTTGTGATCCCTTAGAAGTGACAGTGAAAACAGACTTTACCCCTCGCGGAAATGTCCATACTGTGGTGGAAGTAAAGCATCAAAAATACTCCTGATGGCGAAAATAGAAAACACAAATAGCCAAATAAAACCCCGGAGTTTTTTGAAATATCCGGGGGTTGATCATTTCAAATTGCTGATAATTCTAATTAGGAATTTTGACGTTTACGAGCAGAGCGGAAAAATAAACCGCCAACGAGTAAAAGACCTAAACCAGCACTTGGTTCAGGAATTTCTTTAGGAACAGTAACTTGCTTATCCCATTGTATGCCAGCGATCGCTCCACTACCAGGATAGCGATATTCTACTCTAGCAATATCTATATAACTGGTATTAAAGGTGTATAGAGAATTATCACCTCTGACCTTGCTATTTTGGGTGATGGTGACACCATCTTGGGTATAGCTTTGTTGGTAGCCATCTATAGCATCAGGATACAAATTTTGTATTCCTTGGACTAAAGACAGAGCATCAATCTCAAATTTATTGTTATTTTTATCCCAGAGGAAGATATCTAAATACTCTCCTCGGCTATTTTGGTCATCATCCATATCTAGGAGTGAGAACTCTTTGAAGTTGACAGGACTATCAAAATTAAAGTTGATCGAACCACCACCAGCTTCATCATCAGGATCGTTGGCGTTCCTGACTTCTTGACCTACTTTATTTTGTACCCAACCGTCTTCTTGAATAATCAAGACATTATTTTGGACTGTAGTTCCCCATGTACTTCCTGTTCTTAAATCTGAATCGCCACCTGTGGAACTATTGGGGTTGCTGTTAAATAACAGTAGTGGCTCGGATACGCTAGGGTTATTTTTTCTATTGGCACTAATACTCACACCCCATTCTGCCCACTGATTACTAATACCAGCAAGATTTCCGGCATTGGAAGTGGTAATAGCGTTGCCTTGGGTATCAAAGTCAAAATTTAAATCGAATGATTGGATCTCCGTGGTGAATCCTGCGGCTTGGGCAACTCCTGAATTAAGTATTCCCATAGCGGCGATCGCTGCTATACCAATTAGTTTTGGTATAACTTTTTTGTGGTTTAATCTACTCATGATTGTTAAAAATATACTACGCAAACTTATTATACCCATTTAAACAAAATGTTATATCAAGAGTGCGTGTAGATTTTTTTAAGAACTGACTAAGAGATTAGGCTTCAATAACAACACGAAGATTACCCCGTTTTTTAGCCACACGACAAGCTGTAGTATTGCCAGAACGTTCAAATTCCAAATCTAGAATTGTCGAACCTACCCGTAAATTATGCAATGATAGACGATTAATTGATTCTGGTAGGGCGGGATCAATGATCCGTAGACAGTTATTTTGGGCATCAGGAACTAAATTCACCATCATTTGCAGTAATTGGAAAATGCTACCAGTAGCCCAGGCTTGGGGTGTACAAGCAACAGGATAATTGATGGGGTTGTTGTCTCCGTTGAGTTCGTAACCGCAAAAGAGTTCTGGAGGGCGTTGATAGGACTGTCGGGAAGTCATATTGAATAAACCTTGGTATAGTTCCAGGGCTTGGTCAATTAAACCGAGCGATCGCAATCCCATGGCAATGAGTGAGTTATCATGAGGCCAAACCGAACCGGTGTGATAACCCATCGGATTATAAGCCGGAGACAAACTACTTAAAGTCCGAATCCCCCAACCATTAAACATATCAGGCGCTCGCAACCGTTCGGCCACACTGTAGGCTTTTTCTGGGGTGAAGATTCCCAAATATAAACAATGACCAGGATTAGAGGTGATACTATCTACCTGCTGACCTTCACCATCTAAAGCCAAAGCATAAAAATCTTCTTCTTCTAGCCAAAAATCTTTGTTAAATCTAGTTTTGAGACTTCTAGCTTCTTCTTGCCAACGTTCTACCAAATCAAGGCGTTTTTTGCTTTTGGCAACTTCTGCTAGTCGAATTTTAGCAGCGTAAACGTAAGCTTGTACCTCACAAAGAGCGATCGCCCCTTGAGCTAATTCACCCTTACGATTAACAATACAATCACCAGAATCTTTCCAACCTTGGTTAGTTAAACCCCGTTTTGATTGACGATAATAGCTCAAATAGCCAGTTTCTTGCAGATGGCGATCGATCCAATCCATTGCGGCCAAAGCATTAGGCCAAAGTTGCTCTATGGTTTCTATGTCGTGAGTCCAAGCATAGTATTCAGCATAGAGCATCAACCACAACGGAGTCGCATCCACTGTTCCATAGTATGGTGTGTGGGGAATTTCTTGACAACGCGCCATTTCCCCTAACCGTAACTCATGCAAAATTTTACCAGGTTCTTCTTCCCGCCATTGATCCTCAACTTTTCCTTGATATTCGGCTAACAGCATTAAGGTTTCTTTGCTGATTTGCGGGTTTAACATCAAAGTTTGGGAAGCTGTAATAATCGAATCTCGTCCAAATAATGTGGAAAACCAAGGTACACCAGCCGAAACGGTTTTATGTTTGCCAAAAGATTGACGTAATAAATACAAGTCTTGTTCAGCCCTTTCAATTACGCGATTAAAAAGACTTTTATCTGAACTAATGCGGGTAATTTGTTGTACCCAGTTTTGTTCTTCCATCAATTCGGCTGCTTTTGCTTGTCCTAAAGTAATAGCCGCATTAACAGTAGAACTAGACTGATTATTGGTAAACATATTCAGCCGATAACCCAGTTTTTGGGTTTCATGGGAAGCCAATTTTAGCCGCCACACTGCTGTATAACCTTGCAAATGGTCTGGTTGTCGGTATTGAAATTGGATGCGAGATTCCATCACCGACCCATCTAAGCCTTGATAAGCCAGTGTGAGAGATTCTTCTCGTTCGTGAAGTGAATGGTGTGGAGTTGGGGGTGCAACACTATCAGTTATGGGTTCTACAAAGCGTAAAAGCTGACCTCGTTTTGTTCTGTTGTAACCCCGGACTTCAAATAAATCGACAAAATCAGCATCAAAACTGAGACTAATTTCAAAACTAATGTGAGTGGTGCTGTAGTTGGTGACTTCTATTTCTTCAAAAAGTGCGCCATTGAGTACCATTTCCCGACGAATACCTACGGTGTCCGGGGTGAGATGTCCATCAATTTTAGGATTAGTACACAAAACTGTCATGGCAAATCCTTTGTCAGCACTACCACTGAGCAGGACTGGCGATCGCCCCTCTATTTGCAATTCTAAGCGATTTAAAAATCTGGTGTCAGCGCAAAACAGCCCCATATTAGGGTTTCCATCCTGGAGGGAACAACCAGAAATATTCCCCATCGTGTCTGTGACTAAGAATAAATCATCATCTTTTGCTGTCAGGGTCGGCTGTGGCCTCTCACTAATTACACAAGGCCATTCAGCGATCGGCGCTTGTTCTGCGGTAATAAAAGTTTTTCCATCCAAGAATATCTTTTCTGGTGTCATAGGGATTGGGGGCAGGGGGCAGGGGGAAGGGGAAGCAGGGGAAGCAGGGGAGGCAGGGGAGGCAGGGGAGGCAGGGGAGGAATAATTAATTTATTACCCATTACCCATCACCCATCACCTAATTTATCGGTTATTAACTTGAAGTCAAGGTTGGAATCTAGGGATTTTCATTGGGTTTATTCGCTGATGAGCATTTAGAGATGCTATAAATTACAAATACTCATAAACAACTATTTTTTCCTCCATACCTCCCTGCTAGGAAAGTTGGTTGAGAATGTATATTGGGCTTAGTGGCCTTTAACGATATTCATGAGCATTTCGACTTCCGTGCTTGGTGATTTACTACAGTCACTACCGTACTTGCGGACTCAACTATATTTCAAAGCTTCACTGACGGCGCTCTCCCATGCAATGGAAGACCAAGTTTTGGCTGCAACTCTGGATAAACCCCTGATAATTGCTAGTTTCCAACGAGAGCGTTTTTATCGCCAAGAAGCTCATCGCTATCAACGACTTTCCCAACGTAGTAACCAAATATACGTTCTATCTGCCCCAGAAACGGATTTTGCTAATAGCTCGGAATATTATGAAAAAGTAGCTTTTAAACCAAATGATGCGTTAACCCAAGAATGGCATCTGGTGGTTATTGCTGATAATTATGCTACTTGTCTTGTGTGTCGAGAAAGCGTTGGTTCTATTGCCAAAAATCAGCCAATTTTAGAGATTAGTCCTAGTCTGGATATGGATACGGCGCGAAGATTTGAGGGCATTTGGACTTCGGAAAGAGGGGTTAGCGTTAAAACTGCCGAGTTATTATTAAACAGGATTTTGGTTTATAGACCAGATTTGGTGGGTAAAATTAATCAAGCTCGTCAACGCTTTGGAATTGGCCAACAAAGACTTCACTTTGGTACAGTAATTAATAACGAATATGCCTGTGATATTGATACTGATCCCTTTGTTCAAAGGTTAGTAACTTATTTGCAAGCTAGTCAATACAAATTACATAAGGCTTATCGTTCGATCGCTGCTTTAGCCAGAAAGGAACGGTTAGTAAATTCCATTAGTACGGCCATTAGGCGATCGCTAGATCCCCACGCAGTTTTGCAAGTAGCAGCCGAAGAACTGGGAGAACATCTACAAACTTGTCGCTGTTTAATTTATCGGGTGCAAGCTACGGAAGTCCAAGCAATCATTGAACATGAATTTCTCAATCCTGGGGTCAAGTCTATCCGGGGACAAACCTGGGATTTAGAACACAATCCACTGTTTCAAGAAATTATGCAGCAGGGTGAGGGAGTGTGTGTTTCAGATACACAAACTGACTATCGGGTAATCAGTTCACCAGCACTATCCTTGATTGTGAAAAAGTTCGCCATTCGTTCTTGGGTAATGGAACCAGTGTTTTCTCAGGGAAGACTGTTGGGGATTGTAGAACTACATTATAGCCAATTGCCGTCCCATGAGTGGCAAACTGGAGAATTAGATTTGGTGAAAGCGATCGCTATTCAAGTGGGAGCATCTTTGATTCAAGCGGAAGCCTTTGCGAATTTAGAAGAGTTAAATAAACAACTAGAAGCCCTAGACCGCACCCGCAGTAACTTAATTGCCATCACTGGTCACGAACTGCGTACCCCCCTATCTACCATTCAAGTTTGTTTAGAAAGCCTGGCCAGTGAGCCAGATATGCCCTTAGAATTGCAGCAGGTAATGTTGAGTACGGCTCTTTCTGACTCCGAGAGAATGCGGAAATTGGTACAAGATTTCCTCACCCTTTCTAATTTAGAAAGTGGCCGGGTAGAATGGCATCCAGAATCTTTGAGTTTGCAAGAATGTGTAGATTTAGCGCTGAGTCGATTGCGATCGCGATCGTCTAGTGAAAAGCCACCCCTGGTTAAAACCCAAATTGATCCAACCTTACCTCTAATTAAAGCTGATGGTGATTGGTTGGTGGAGGTACTAGCCAAACTCATCGACAATGCCTGTAAATTTACACCGTCTGAGGGTGAAATTACCATTAAGGCTAGTCAAAACCAAAATCAAATGGTGGAGGTGATTGTAGCCGATACTGGCAGGGGCATTGAACCCAATCGTTTAGAGGTGGTTTTTGACCGTTTTTATCAAGAAGAAGGTGCTTTGCGTCGAACGGCCGGTGGAACTGGGTTGGGTCTAGCAATTTGTCGCCAAATTGTCACCGGCTGGGGTGGTAAAATCTGGGCAGAATCAACAGGGAAAGATCAAGGAAGTAAATTTAACTTCACTATTCCTATTGTTCAAGGTTAATTGGTGATTGGTGATGGGTGATGGGTGATGGGTAATAAATTAATTATTCCTCTCCTGCTTCCCCTGCTTCCCCTGCTTCCCTGCCCCCTGCCCCCTAATAACGTAAGTTGCTAGTTAGGGAAAATGTCTGATATGGCTAACGCCTCCCGTAAGGGATACAGGATGTCCAGGATTAAAGGATTTACAGGATTAAAACACAATACAGTTCAGTCAAAAATTTGTTCTTCTCATTTCTCTGTGTCCTCTGTGCCTCTGTGGTTCGTTTAAAAAAGAATTTCAGGCTCAACTGAACCGTGTTGGATTAAAACAAAAAATTACTTACCAATGATCAACCTCAACTAGATAACTAGCAACTTGAGTTAATAGTTACTCTGGCAAGGCTGAAGAATGATGATGCTCAATTAGCCATTGACCATTTTGATAGTCGTAAATATAGGAATAACGAGCTTTGACAACTGTGGTTTTTCCTTTTTTATCTCGCAGAGTAAAAGTATAAAGCCCAACATCAGAAGCCGTGTTACAGCCAATTTTAATCACCCGTTGGTTAATCTTACCTTGCGGCTTTTGCTTCAGAAATTCCACAAAATAGTCACGAATTTGCCTGTGATTCAAACGGGGCTTATTGGAAACAGTAGGTAAAAGCACAGCATCATCCGAGTAGTTAGCTACAACTTTATCAGGATCAAGAGTCGCAAGAGAGGCATTCCAACGGTCAAACAGGGAAGCGATCGCCTTTTTATCAGTGGCTTGGCAATTCATTGTTTGATCCGCATAAACTGAGGGTGATGAACACGCACTTACCAACAATAAACATAGAAAAACGCAATAATAACGTTTCACAACAAACCTCTGTGTAACTTGACTAAATTATCATAAATTAAAAATGGCTATCAGTAATGTGCTATTTTAACTAAAAATATCAATATTAAATATAATGACCGATTCCCAGCTAGACAAATTAAAAGTTATACTCTTAGAAAAAGATTATTTCCACCCTACCTTTAATATTTACTTAAATTCATGAATCTTAATTTTCGTTTTGCTATAGTCAGCGATTTACACATTGCACTTCCCCACACAATTTGGGATCATCCTAGCAGATTCCATCTCGTAGAAGTAAGTATTCCAGCTTTGGAAAGTGTGCTAGAACATTTAATACAACTAGATTTAGACTTTCTTTTGATTCCTGGAGACCTAACCCAGCACGGTGAACCAGAAAACCATGATTGGTTACGAACTAAGTTATCTCAGTTACCTTTTCCTGTTTATGTTGTCCCTGGAAATCATGATGTTCCAGTGCTAAATGCTAATGAAAAATCAATTGGTTTTACTGAATTTCCTTATTATTATCGCAAGTTTGGTTATGAAAATCCAGAGCAAATGTATTACAATTGTCAACTATTGCCAGGAGTGCGATTAATTGGTTTAAATTCTAACTCTTTTGATCATCAAGATCAACAAGTCGGGCGTTTGGATAACCAACAACTCCTATGGTTAGAAAGGGAATTAACTGGGATTGGTGATGATTTAGTATTATTAATGATACATCACAACGTTGTCGAGCATTTGCCAAATCAATCAAATCACCCAATGGCAAATCGCTATATGTTAGAAAATGCGCCGGAACTTCGCCAATTATTGCGAAAATATGGGGTAAAATTAGTATTTACTGGCCATTTACACGTTCAAGATGTGGCTGAAACCGAAGGGATTTATGATATTACTACCGGTTCTTTAGTTAGTTATCCCCATCCTTATAGAGTGTTAGAGTTCCACCGCGATCGCCTCGGTAGAGAATGGTTAGAAATTTTATCTCATCGGGTTGAATCGGTCAGTGATTTCCCTAACTTACAACAGTCCTCAAAACAGTGGATGGGCGATCGCTCTTTACCTTTTGTTATCAAGTTACTGACTTTACCACCCCTAAATCTACCATTAAATCAAGCTCAAGAACTAGCTCCCAGTTTACGGGAATTTTGGGCAACAGTAGCCGATGGAGATGGAATGTTAGACTATCCCCAATTTCCCCTAGAAGTACGTCATTATATCCGAGAATATGGGGCGATAGCTCACGGTAGTAGTGCTACATTAATTGATAACAACAGTACACTTTTAATCAGGTAACTCCCATACTGACAACAAACTAGACTATCATGAAGGAGGCAGAAGGCAGAAGGGATTAACCCTCCTGATTTGAAGCCACTGAACTCTTTTTCAGTTCCCTAACTCATGCCTTCGATAAAAATTTAGGCTTGATCAAAAAGGTGAAAAATGACAACCGAAAACAATCTAGCCATTGTGGACTGGGAATCTCACCAGCCACCAACAAACCTAATATTTGATGATGGTGAACCCTTGGAATCAAATCGACACCGAATTGGGATGAATGTCCTGATTGATTCATTGCAACAAGCATGGGCTGATCGCAATGACTTTTTTGCTGGGGGCAATATGTTTATATATTACAGTAGCACCCAAATTCGTAACCAAGATTTCCGTGGACCAGATTTTTTTGCTGTGCTAAACGTCGATGGAACTACCCCCAGACAAGGATGGGTAGTATGGGAAGAAAATGGACGCTATCCTGATGTAATTGTTGAATTAATGTCACCATCTACAGCAAAAGTAGATAAAACGACCAAAAAAGATATTTATCAGCAGATTTTCCGCACATCCGATTATTTTATCTATGACCCCTTTGACCCAAATTCCTTACAAGGTTGGCATTTAGATGCTAATCAAGAATATCAACCTCTAACCCCAGACGAACGGGGATGGTTATGGTGTCAACGGTTAGGTTTTTGGTTGGGGACTTGGGAAGGAACAATCTACAGAGAGACTGCACCCTGGCTTCGTTTTTACGATGTCTCTGGTAATGTAGTTTTATCGACAGCAGAAGCGGCAGCTAAACAGGCAGAAGCGGCGATCGCTAAAAATGCACGTTTAGCAGCTAGATTAAGAGAATTGGGGGAAAATCCAGACATACTGTAATCGGATGACACCCCAAAATCTTAAAATATAAAGAGTAAGTTACTAGAAGTGAAGAATTTTACTGTATTAGTGATAGATTATGAGGCTCTAACATGAACTTATCAGCTAAGTGGTTAGAATGGTAGGCGATAGAGTCAAAATTACCATTTTTGCAACTTTTCTACACTGGTATAAACAACATACAACGAGATTAAATCAATGACTAACATCCAAGAAAAAGTAGAAACCAACATCCAAGAAAAGATCGAAGAAGAGATCCAAGAAGCCCGTGTTGTCTGTGATACTTCAGGTACTAACTCCGCAGAGTGTGCTGCTGCTTGGGATGCAGTTGAAGAACTACAAGCCGAGGCTTCTCACCAGCGTCAAGTTAAACCAAAGAACTCTCTAGAAAAATACTGTGATGCTAACCCAGATGCAGATGAGTGTCGGCTTTACGAAGACTAGAAATTGTAGCAGGAGTCAGGAGTCAGGAGTAAAACCCTGTTGTGAAAAGAGGTTCATGAATGGCTTAAACCAATGTCCTAACCCCCTTGCCAGCTGCGATAATTTCTGGTGTTTTGTATCCATCTAATACAGCACGGCAGAAATAAAACTATTATTACAAATCAGCTTTTGGAAATTTTACTGCCACGCATTGGTACTATTGAGCAAGCAACCAATATCTACTAACTGAATATTAGAATTATAGATATCAAAGTTGCTTGCCTTTTTGTCTACTAGACCAATCCCCTATTAATTTACAAAATTTATGGAACAAATTTGGTTTCGCCCTTTTGTTTGGATGGACTATCGACTAGGATTATTATTTGTAGTAATTATTCCCCTTATCCTCCTAATTTGGTCATTTGTCCAAAAATCAGAAGCAATACAACGTTTGTTAATAATTTACTGGCGTGTGGCAACTTTATTAGGGATTACAATTTACTTGATGATTGGTGGATTAGCAGTGAGTTTTATGTCTGGTTTAATGGCTCGCATCCTCATCCCTATTTCTCTTTGGTTCTGGATAGATATCAATGATGAAATTGAATATCAATCTAGTGGATTATTAAAACTTATTTTTACTTCCTGGCGATGGGCAGTTAGCGTTTATTGTGTTTTAAGTGCGATCGCTTTCACTCCTTTTGTTAATTGCGCTTTTTCTACAGAAGCCCTCAAAACGCCTTATTGTAGAGTTTGGTTAGAAACACCATTAATGTTTAAGGACTATTTTCATGCCAACAGCAAACCAGCATTTTTAGGGTTTTTAGGAATAGTTGGATTAGTGATTTATGTGCTTTATTTAAGCTATTTTGTGTTAGTAAAATTAGGTAAACAAGGACGTTCCGCATCACGAACTTAACGAATTAACTTCACATTTTCTTGATCTTTATGTCTCCCCTGCTTAGATTATATATAGTAGTCCTAAATGAATAATTTCATAGGTAAACGTCTAGAACAATACACCATTAAACGCCCTCAAGAAGTCCTAATCGTCACTATCAATATCGCTGATGAACAAGATAAAATTGCTATTTTCAAGGGGTTTTCTAGTTCTTTAATGCGCCCAACTGCCTTTGATCCTGATGTGCCAGTTTTGCCCAATGAAGCAGAAATTATTGCCATTGATCGCATAGCTAGTCCTTATAATCCAGAATCACCCCGTTATATTGAAAGAGCAATATCTAGGGAAGCTATGGAAGTTTTGCTTGCAGAAGTTGGCGTTTGAAAAATATTTTATGTCACGTTCTGGATATACTTTACCTGTGTTTGCTTGTGCTGCTGCCTTAGCCGCTTTACATTGGTTACGTGATCACCAAGCTGTAACCGTGGTAGCTGTAGATTTAATTGAACCAAACCAAATAGCCGAAATTCCCATTGAACAGGTAGCCGGATTATCTGAAAATAACGCTTTGGCGATTACCCGCAGTGATCCGGGAGATAACCTCGATTTGACCAAAAATACACCAATTTGGGCAATGGTGGACTGGGTAACGGGCGATGGAGAGACAATTAGAATCGAAGGTGGAGAGGGAATTGGTAAGCAATTAAATGGTGAGGGAAAGGCGGCCATTTATGCCTACGCTCACAGGTTGTTGACAGAGAACCTATCCCGGATGCTAGAACCAGGGGAAAAAATCAAAGTAACTATCATTTTACCTCAAGGGCGATCGCTCGCTGTACGGACATCCAACTCGGCTTTTGGTGTAGTCGAAGGACTCTCGTTACTCGGAACAACGGGTATATCTCAACCATTGAGTACACCGGATCAATTAACAGCTTTCCGCACCGACTTACAAAATAAAGCCAGTCAATTTACAACGTTAGTCTTTTGTATTGGCGAAAATGGCTTGGATTTAGCCCAAAAACTAGGTATTAACCCAGAACAATTGGTAAAAACTGCCAACTGGCTAGGACCCATGTTAGTAGAAGCTCATTTATTGGGTGTTAAAGAAATTCTATTATTTGGTTATCACGGTAAATTGATCAAATTAGCAGGGGGGATTTTTCACACCCATCACCACCTAGCTGATGGCCGTAGGGAAATATTAACAGCCCATTGTGCTAGGTTAGGTTTAAACGATATTCAAACAATATTTGATAGTCCCACAGCCGAAGCTGCACTCCAACACCTGCGATCGCTCGACAAAAATACTGGTAGCAATTGGGTTGAGAAAATTTATCACACGATCGCCGAAACCATTGATAGCCGTGTGAGCGAATATATCAAAAGTCACAGCGATCACAGTGAAATCCCTAATTGTGGTTCTTTGCTGTTTGATCGCGATCGCCAAATTATCGTCAAAAGTAAAACTGGTTGTATCCTAATGGAAAAATTGTGCTAACTTAATATGAATTATCATAAACAAATCAAATAACACTTTCTTCATTACCTCCTTTAGAGAGATTTTTCTTTTGTAATACCAGGTCAGATTGATTGGCTACCCAGACGCGGCAAAAATCGCGTCTATAGAGCTATCTATTACCATAATCTGGTAATGGTTTAAGACCATAGACTGATAATTTATCCTTACCGACACACACAGGTCATCATGAATACAGCGGTGAATCTACTAACCGAACCAGCACCTCAAACACAGGGAAATTTGAGGCCGCTAAACCGTCAAATTATAGTTATTCTGGATTTTGGTTCTCAATACTCTGAATTAATCGCTCGTCGTATCCGCGAAACTCAAGTATATTCTGAAGTCCTTTCTTATCGCACTGATGCTGAACAACTACGCCAACTGAATCCCAAAGGAATCATCCTCTCCGGTGGACCAAACTCAGTTTATAGCGATCGCTCTCCCCATTGTGACCCAGAAATTTGGAATTTAGGTATCCCCATCCTTGGCGTTTGCTACGGGATGCAGTTAATGGTTAACCAACTGGGTGGAGAAGTAGTCCAAGCCGAACGGGGTGAATACGGTAAAGCATCATTATATATAGATGATCCCACCGATTTGTTAACCAACGTCGAAGATGGGACAACCATGTGGATGAGTCACGGAGACTCAGTAAAACAAATGCCACCAGGGTTTGAATTGTTAGCACACACAGAAAATACACCCTGTGCAGCGATCGCTGACCATGAGAAAAAACTTTATGGTGTACAATTCCATCCAGAAGTAGTTCATTCTCTTGGTGGAATAGCATTAATTCGCAACTTTGTCTACCATATCTGTGAATGTGAACCCACCTGGACAACAGCGGCCTTTGTCGAAGAGTCAATCAGAGAAATTCGTGCCAGAGTCGGAGAAAAACGAGTTTTACTAGCCCTTTCCGGGGGAGTAGATTCTTCAACTTTAGCCTTTTTGCTGCATAAAGCCATTGGAGACCAGCTAACTTGCGTCTTTATCGACCAAGGTTTTATGCGGAAATTAGAACCAGAACGGTTAGTTAAGTTATTCCAAGAACAATTCCATATTCCTGTTGAATATGTTAACGCGCGCGATCGCTTTATCAATTCCATCGCCGGTATCACAGATCCAGAAGAAAAACGCCGCCGTATCGGTCACGAATTTATCAGCGTCTTTGAAGAAACATCCAAACACCTTGGTCACTTTGACTACCTAGCCCAAGGAACTCTCTATCCAGATGTCATAGAATCCGCTAACACCAATGTTGATCCTCAAACCGGCGAACGTGTAGCTGTGAAAATTAAAAGCCATCACAACGTCGGTGGTTTACCTAAAGACCTCAGATTTAAATTAGTTGAACCCTTACGGAAACTATTTAAAGATGAAGTCCGCAAAGTAGGACGTTCTATTGGATTACCAGAAGAAATAGTCCAAAGACAACCTTTTCCTGGACCTGGTTTAGCAATACGGATTTTAGGCGAAGTTACCGCCGAACGTCTCAATATTTTACGCGATGCTGACCTAATTGTGCGGCAAGAAGTAAATCAACGGGGCTTATATAATAGTTTTTGGCAAGCTTTCGCGGTTTTACTACCCATTCGCAGTGTTGGTGTCATGGGAGATCAACGTACCTACGCTTACCCTATCGTCCTCCGAATAGTCACCAGCGAAGACGGAATGACAGCAGACTGGGCCCGTGTACCTTACGACGTATTAGAAGCTATTTCTAACCGTATTGTTAACGAAGTCAAAGGAGTCAACCGCGTAGTTTACGATATCACTTCCAAACCACCTGGAACTATTGAATGGGAATAATATCCCTTGGGGGCGCGGAATAAAAATTTCAGCCCCTCAAAAGCGATTAGTACAATACGGCGTAAATATTCTAGGGCTTGCTGAATAAACCTAAAACTTAGATATATCAAGAGTTTAAAGGTTAAAAAAGTGAATCAGGTGCAAGTAATAAGCGTTGAAACTACCAAAAACCTATCACTTGACCAAATTAAACTATATTCTTCTCTTCTTCTCATTCTTCCTCCTGACTTCTGACTCCTGACTCCTGACTCCTAGCCCTAACGAAAGGACTTTTATGCCTAACGGCACGCTACACGAACAGCAAACCCTATTCTATATTCCTGCACCATCAAAAAATTCCTGAAGCTTTTTATCTCTGAGATTACAGAAGATATGTTCTTGGGGCAATTCATCTTCCTGCATGAACTTACCTACTAAAATCGGAGTTTTTGTCGGATTTTGGAGAGATTGAATTTGTTCTTCCAGTGCTTCAATGCGGTCAACTAAGGCACGAATAACTTGAGCCTCTGAGTCTGGTAAGTTGTTGTGTTCGAGGGGAGACACCCGGACTCCAGAACGATAGATAATGCGGCCAGGTACGCCAACAACAGTACAATCAGAAGGAACATCTCTTAAAACAACCGAACCAGCACCAATGCGGACACTGTTGCCAATTTGGATATTTCCCAACACCTTTGCACCTGCACCCACAACAACATTTTCGCCTAAAGTGGGGTGACGCTTACCGCTTTCTTTACCTGTACCTCCCAGGGTAACGCCTTGGTAAATTAGGGCATAGTCTCCAACAATGGCGGTTTCACCAATCACTACTCCCATTCCGTGGTCAATAAATACACCCTGACCAATGGTAGCCCCTGGGTGAATTTCAATGCCAGTTAAGAACCGGGCTATGTGAGAAATCAAACGGGGGATTAGGGGAAGACCAATGCTAGACAACCAGTGAGCCAGCCGATAGAATGTTAGGGCTTGCAAACCTGGATAACAAAACAAAACTTCTAGCCAATTCCGGGCAGCGGGGTCACGTTCAAAGATAATGCGAAAATCGGCACGCAATGTAGACAGCATCGAGATATACCGCTTTACTAAACTTACTCAAATAGAACTTACGCAACAAGATTAAGGTATTTTCGTCATTGCGAGACTTTCTTACCCTGGGGAAAGCAAGCTACGCGGTAAGGTGTGGTAGGCTTTCCCAATCTCCAACCCCGATGTTTTGTATGCTGTGCGTAAGTCTTGTTAAATTTACCTAAAGATTTCCAGTTAGTTTCTGCTTCACTGTTAGAATGATGGCATTTATCTAATCTAAGGACTTTAGGATAGGACAAGTATCGCCCTATCCTATAATTTATCATATTTTAAGGGTTGGTTATTGCCTCAAAGCAATTTTAGTTCTGCTCTATTGTCAAAGTGTAGTTATGTTTTACCCCAGGGTTAAATGTTCCCACCCAAATGCGATAAGTCCCTTTTTTCCAATCCTTATCGCTCACACTAGCGTCTTTACTTCTACCCGTATCATCACCACAACGCACTGTCTCTTCGTTGGGTCCTTTGATAAATAAAGTTGTGTCGTAACCACCACTGTTTACTAAAATTTTCAACTTCTCAAAGTCTTTTTCTAAGATCATGATGTGGTCTGGGTTAGGATCTGCAAATCCAATACAGGCTTTTTGATCGCGATCGCGGTTGCTCATGGTAGATAATGAATAAGAACCACCCATATACCCAGAAACCTTGCCCTGTGAAGGTTCAAAGCCTACTGATAAACTAATTGTCCCAAAATTAGCCGTTTGTGCTAATGCGGGTGTAGTGATCATCTGCATGAGTGCAGTCAAAAGCCAGCCACCTGGAATCAGCAGCCAGAGGTGACAATATTTCATCATAGAACTCCTACAGACTTTCGATTGATTATGATTAACTAACTTTATTAAGAAAAAGGCAATATTGTAGCCATTGTAGCAAAATAAAGGTCAGGTGAGAATGGGAAAATATATTTCTTCCCTGTCACCTTCTTTAGAGAACTCCACAAAAAAGATGATCTAATTTCACCAAATCAAAGGGACTTTTCTTCCCCCTGCCCCCTGCCCCCTGCCATCACAACGACGGGATGTTTTTTGAGTTGGAAGTCTCTTAGCGGTCAATTTTGAAGAAAATACCGCCTTTGAGTGTCCCTGGTTCGGTGCTATAGTTACTGACTGTAAGCGATCGCAGATTGTTAAATAGTGGTTTTCCTAACATTTCTACGAATTTCAGCAGGGGTAGTTGACGTTCTAACATTTGTTGGCTTTGATTCCAATCAAGATATATATAACCTTGATTTGGTTGGGGAATTGGGGCGATACTATCCTGGAAGTCGGGATTATTGCTCAAGAATTTTGCCTGACCTGTGAGGATTTGATCTAATATTGCCAAGTTCGAGGTGAATATTTCATAATTATCTTTGGTTGTATGGGCTGCTAATATCTTTGTATCTACGGTAACGGCTGCTTTGTCTTGAGTGGTGGCTGTTAACTCTGTCCAGGTGGAGATTTGCTGTTGATTGAGATTCACTGATGTGACATTAATGCCTTGAGCGATCGCGATCGCATTCAAATCTGCTATACCTGTTAATATTTGGGGCGTTTTTTCCACTACAAACACCCAATCTAGGCTAGTTTTTTCTCCACTGGGTAACAAAGCTAGGGCATATTCACCATTAACCCAAGGAAAAATATCTTCTGCAAAATTTAACCCCCAAGCTGTTTGTAGTTCCACCAAGGGTTTGAACCACCGAGAAAGAGTATCTTCCCCAGAACCATAGATAGTTCCCGTTCCTTGCTTCCACAGTTGCCCTAAATCACTTTTACCTATATCCTTTAAATTTGTCCCAGCGATCGCTAAACTTGCCGATTCTGGAATATATTTTAAAGCCTCCACAGGTTTAGATAGCGGTAAAAATGGAGGTGGTACTTGCAATTTAGTCAAAAATGTGCTTTCAACCAGCAACCCTTGGGAATTTAAAATTAAAGCAATAATTTCGTTGTTATATGTAGCTTCTGCAAAATCTAACCCTTGCCATTGTGCCACGCGGGGCAGATTTAAAAAAGCTACAGACATAGAACTTTTGGGTATTTGTTCAAGAGCTTTTTGATAAATTGGATCACTACTCAAATTTAAATCCGGGGCTTGAATGTTGTTAATTGCCCCTCGTAAAACTTGAACGTCATTGGCAAATAATACAAATTTATCAACAACTGCACCAGCCAAACCAGTTTGAATATTTGTTAATTTAGCTGCTTCTGGTTGATCAGAAATCAACTTCACACCTTTGTATCTTTCTACAGCCAAAGTTGACCCAGCTAAAGCTCTTTGAGAAAATAGCAATTCTAAAAACTCACGGCTTTTTGCTGATTTTGCCGTAGCCACTGCCATCAAATATCCTGGTTGTAGACCGTTTTCCGGGTCGTGGTCTAGGTCTGGGCTAGTTACAGCCAATGTAATTTCATTTCCTAACCAAGGTTTAATATCTTCTTGGTAATTGATTGTACTTTTAGTAAATAAACTGGCCTTGAGTTGAGAAACTTCCCCTTTCTTATCTAGTGACTCCAACTTGTCAGGGTTTACCAGCAATGATACCATCACAGGAGCTAGTTTTGATACAAAAATCCCAGCCCTTGGTTGAGTATTAGGAAAGACAAGACTAACTGGACTTTTGACGAAAAACCAGTAAAAACCAATGATACCAGTTAAGACCAGAGCGATCGCACCAGCGACAATAAAACCAAAAAAAGAACGTTCTCTATTCACATTCAACCTATTTTATCGCTTTTCTGCCAACATGAATAGTATAGATTTGATTGTTTAGAAAAACTCCATGCTCAGTAAATCTTTTAATCAAACCATGCCCCAAATCAGCGTCGAGGAACTAGCACAGCGTCTTTCGTCAGGTGACACCCAACTGCAATTGGTGGATGTTCGTGAACCGCAAGAACTTGCATTAGCAAAAATTGAGAATTTTGTCAATCTTCCTTTGAGTGAATTTGCCCAATGGAATGAAAATATTAGCGATCGCTTTGACCCCCATGCAGAAACTCTGGTATTATGTCATCATGGTATTCGTTCTGCTCAGATGTGCCAGTGGCTAATAGACCAAGGATTTACAAATGTTAAAAATATTGTAGGTGGCATTGCTGCATACTCTTTATTAGTTGATCCTACAGTTCCCCAATATTAATAGGACTATCTCTTGTAGGGTGCGTCAAACCTGATAGTTGAGCATCTAACAGACCTTCTCTATCTGACGCACCGCACTAATATGAAATGACTATCTCTTGTAGGGTGCGTCAAACCTGATAGTTGAGCATCTAACAGACCTTCTCTATCTGACGCACCGCACTAATATGGAATGGGACATAATTAATTACACAACTGATTTTTCTGTTCCCTGTTCCCTCTCTCAACGAGTGAATTTAATTTTGTCCGACTACTTATGAAATGACAAAAGCCTGAAACTAGGCAACTTCCTTTATACATATCATCTACAATTTGTACAGCAAGTAAGTCCTAAAAATGTACGACAACACCTGTAAATTCCTAGCCGAAACATTTCCTACCGACTTTGCCACCTGGCTACTAGGCACACCGATTCATTTTACAAAACTCAAACCGTCAGAACTCTCAGTTGAGCCAATTCGTGCCGATTCTCTCATCTTCTTACAGTCAATTTCAATTATACTACACATAGAATTTCAAACTCGTCCAGATCCAGACCTTCCCTTCCGCATGGCAGACTATCGCCTCCGGTTACACCGTAAATTTCCCGAAAAAGAAATTTGGCAATTCGTAATTTATCTAACACCAAGTGACTCACCTTTAGTATTTCAAACCAACTTTCAGGCAGGTAAACTCACCCATGAGTTTAATGTAATTAGATTATGGGAGCAACCAACTGAAATATTTCAACAATATCCAGGACTATTACCACTGGCAGTTTTGACTAAAACAGATAACCGCATCCAAACCTTAACAGAAGTAGCAAAACAGATTGATAATATTGAAGATAGAAGAGTAAAAAGTAATGTATACTC
>NZ_JAYGHC010000020.1:30770-110637 GCF_034932285.1 Cronbergia sp. UHCC 0137 | reverse complement strand
CCCTATATAAACTTGATTTTGCTGCACAGCTTTGATTTTAGACCATAAAGGTTTTTGCTCAAGCTGTTTGATCACTGAGTGATCATCTTTGCGTAGCGGTGCAATAAACAGGATATCGCTGTCAATCTTGGGTAAAAGTTCTTCCGAAAGAGGTAAATCATTGTCACCAACTTCTGAAAATATAGGATTCAATATGCCAATATCATTTAAAATTCCACCAGCAAAGGATTTTTCACGAGTAATCACTAATTTTCCGGCAGCAACAAAAGCAAATGATATGTGAATTTTTCGATGATTATTATTAATTCTCTGTTTTAATTGGTTAACACGTTGGTGATAGTGATTTATCTGTTGAATGCCTGTTTCTGTTTTGGTTAAAATTCTGGCAGTATCTTGAATGTGTTGTTTCCAGTTTCCTCTAGTTTCTATCCAAGGTAGAACTACTGTAGGTGCAATTTGTGAAGCATATTTATAAACTCCTGCAAATCCTGGGTGGGAAATCACAATAATTAAATCAGGATTTAGTAATACAAGTTTTTCTAAATTAATTTGATCACTGGAACTATATAAAATTTCAACACCATCTGCTTTTCCTTGAAAGTAACGAAAGTCATCTTCTATTTCAGTTGTGATCCAAGTGGCGATCGGTTTGATGCCTAAAGCTAAAACTGCTGCAAAACTATTAAAATCTAAGGTGACAACTCGTTGAGGTTTGAGAGGAATACAAGTTTCTCCTTTGATGTGTTGCACTATTCGACATTTTGCACTTTGTTGTTGAGATATTGAGTTTGTAGCTTCATAAGTAAAACTTTCCCTACCAACCCAAATAGCTGTAAATATCAAAATCCCCAATAAAAAGATAGCAATAAAGCGACGTGAAATTATTTTCATAGATTTGTGCTTGATAAAACAGGATTCAATACACATCTCCAGAAATTGAGAAAGTTATTGTTTCTGAAGATATCTAGTAAATCCTGCCAGCTTTTATCCGTTAGGGAAATTTATTGTCAAAATGTCAAAGAAACAGTTCCCTGGACTGTAAATGGCGCACCAGGAGAGACTCGCAAGCGATTGAAAGCATTTTCAAAATAGTCTACGTTAAAGAGGTTTTTGATATTAATCGCGGCACGGAATCTGTCTTGTTTATAAAAGACAGCAGCATCGGTTGTAAAGTAGCTAGGTACTTCAAATGTATTTCCAGTATCTCCAGCGCGATCGCCTACATAAAACAATCCTAACCCAAAGCCTAAACCCTGTAAATCACCTTGTAGAATTTGATATGTTGTCCACAAACTAGCAGCATGGGGAGTTGTTCTTTGCACTTGGTTGCCGACGGGAATGCTATTATCTTGGGTGACACGAGCATTGTTGTAAGCATAACTGGCAAAAACATTCAATCCTGGTAAAATTTCACCGGTAAGGCTCAGTTCAATACCTTGGCTGTTTTGTTCTCCAGTTTGCACCGAAAAACCCACGTTATTTGTGTCTTCAGTTAAAACATTCGATTGAGTAATATCATAAAACGCCAATGTAGCCGCAAGTCCCTGGCGCAAATCTGCTTTCACCCCCACTTCGTACTGCGTACCTCTTATCGGCTCAAAGTCACTACCATCAAAGGCTTGACCAATAGCTGGTTCAAAGGAGCGACTGTAGTTAGCATAAAGGGAAATGGGTGGAATTGGTTGATAGACAATGCCCAAACGGGGACTAAAGGCACTTCCTGATTGACTTGTTTCTGTATTAGCGAGAAAATCTTTGTTGGTTTGGGTGAAGGTATCAAATCTACCACTGAGGAGTAACTTGAAGTTGTCGGCAATTGTTACCTGATCTTGTAAGATAATGCCAAGCTCATCAGTGACGGTATTGCTATCTAATGCAAATGTAACGTCTCCAGATGGTTGACCATAAATGGGATTAAATAAGTCAATGGGTGCGCCCGATCGCTCTGTAAATGTTAAACTATTATCCAGTCTCCCTAGATCAATACCAAATAATAATTGATGCTGGATTGAACCTGTGACAAATTTGCCAATAGCATTCGTTGTTAGTCTATAGTCACTATAGCGATCGCTATAATCACTATCTGTTCTTAGTAGGGTGCGATTATCACTCAAAAGTTGAGTTCCAACATTGAGTCCAGCACCGTCATAGTTCAGGTATCCATATCGAAAAGAATTATTTAATGACCAATTCTCGTTTAATTTATGCTCTAACTTATATCCAATCCTGGTAGTTGTGACATCAAGCTCACCTTCATTGGTAATGCGGGTACGGGGTATATCACCATTGGGATTAGAAAATATTGTCCCAATCGCTGGTAAGCCTAAGTTATTGTTCTCTTGCTGTAGGTTCTTATAAATTCCTTCAATGGTCAGATTTGTATTCTTGTTCAGTTCCAGACTGAAAACTGGCGCGATAACTAGGTTTCTAGTTTGGCTCAGATCAGTGAAAAACCCTTGATTTCTGTAAGATGCGTTCAGCCGATATAGGGCTTTTTTCTCATCATCTAGAGGCCCCGATATATCCACCTCACCACGGTAAAAATCAAAACTACCCACAGTTGCTTCAATAAAGTAGTAAGGATCTCGTAACGGCTGTTTAGTGACAAAGTTGACTGTTCCCCCCGGTGATGTTGAACCCAGTAAAACTGAGTTTGGGCCAAGCAGAACTTCAATATTTTCAATTCCTGTTAAGTCAGGACCCACATTAGAGGCTAAACCGTTACTCTCTTTAATACCATTCACAGTAGATTGGCTAAAAAATCCTCGCACTTGCAATCGTAACGAGTCAAAGTTAGAAGGTGCTGCGTTACGCACACTGGGAGCATTCAGCAGCGCACTAGATATATCGGCTCGTTGATCCCGTAACACTTGTTGAGGAATAATCTGAATTGATTGGGGAATATCCCGCAGTGGTGTATCTGTTCGCGTTACGGTGGAGGCATTGGGGATGCGATATCTGTCTTGCTCCCCTGTCACTACCAACTCAATTGGCTCATCCTGCTGGGCTGCTGGTTGTTCTTCCGTTGGTGTTTCCGGGGTTTGTGCAGATGTGGCTATAGATGGAACTGTAAAAATTAACCCTTCATCCCCATCAAACAACTCAACCCCAGGTAAAGCTTTCTCCCCAACCACCGTTACCCGCACGGTATTAGCATCAATATTTGTAACTGTAATTTCTGTAATTCCCTCAAGGGGTTTTTCGGATTTAAACGTGAAAGCATCCCCATTGGGTAAACGCAACTGCCCACCAGATACATCTGCAACAAAGTTATTACCTTGACTGCGATTTGTGACTTGCAGTTTTTCTCCCAGGGTCGTCTCTAAAATTACTTCCACACCCTTATCTGTGGGATTAGCTTTCACACCCGTAATAGGTATAACTTGCCCTGTTATCTCGTTAGTTGGTGTCTGTACTAATAATTGTGCGTTAGTTGTAGGAAGTTCTATTTTTTTGAGTTGGGGAATTTGATAACTCGTTTCATAGTTTGTCCCGGCATCTTGCGAGTTAGGTTTCTCACTAGCCCCTACCGATGAAACTGCAACAATACTCAAACATCCCGAAAGACTGATTAACAACGATAGACGAACAGATAAACACCAACTCCTCATAGTTCCTCACACAGCGATTAAAGCTTATTATTGCAAATTATTTTTGTTAGCTATGAGGTGTAGTGTAGAAAAGTTGACTGTGGCTTGTCTATCTAAAAAATGCCATTTTATGATCCAAAAACTGCCTTTTTTCGCTGCCAAGCATTTCCTCTGGCATAAAAGTAAAGGGTCAATAGTCAAAAATTTAGTTCTATTTCCTTACTATCAGTGTGGTATAAACTGCAATGCTTGGTAAACAGCTTCAGGATTAACTGCGATCGCTCTAAGATATGCCTGTGCAGTTTGGTCGGGTTGGCTGTGTCCGTCAGGGTGCATTCTGACGATAGCAATCTTCTCTTTCATGTTTTGTAGCCCTGCGTGCGGATATTAATCGGATGCGATGCCTTTGGCAACCACTTTGTGGTATCGCCGCTAGAAAGTCTGATAGATATGTTAAATTAAATTTGTAATTTATCTTGCTTTTGAGAAAGTTTGTATAGTTTCTGTATGGGTAAAGATCGGTTTCATTATCTGGTTAGAACAGCTTTAGAAAAAGAAGGCTGGCAGATTACGGCTGATCCTTATGAACTTAATATTGATGGCGTAGATTTTGAGATTGACTTAGCAGCAGAGCAAATGTTAGCCGCAGTGCGGGAAAATCAAAAAATTGCTGTAGAAATCAAAAGCTTTATCAGTCCATCTAATGTTTCAGATTTTCATACAGCTTTAGGGCAATTCCTCAACTATAGAGATGCCCTTGATTTGACCGAACCTGACCGTCAACTTTATTTAGCAGTGCGATCGCCAATTTATGAAAGTTTCTTTCAACGCCGATTTATTCAATCTGCGGTTCAACGATATCAACTGCGATTAGTTGTTTATGATGTGCTACAAGAGGTAATAGTGCAATGGCTGTAGAACAATATCGGCAATATATCCAGCACCTTCTCTCAGAACGCGCTCAACGCTCTTCTATGCAGCGAAATTTCCAAGAATATGATATCCAGACTATTTTTGATACTAAACAAGATCACTATCAACTTCTTTATGTTGGGTGGCGTGGAAATAAACGTGATTTTGGCTGTGTTTTACATCTTGATATTAAGGATGGCAAAATTTGGATTCAGCATGATGGGACAGAAGTGGGAATTGCAAATCAATTAGTCGAGATGGGTGTGCCTAAGCAAGACATTATTTTGGCTTTTCATGAGCCAGATGTACGTCAGTTCACTGGTTTTGGTATGGATGAAACGGAGTTTGCTCTCCATTAATCTATAGTTAACTGTAATTTCCCTAATTCCCTCAACAGATTTTTCCGAACGAAATGTAAACGCTTCACCACTGGGTAAACGCAGTTGAGCATTGGGAATATCTGCAATAAAGTTATTCTCACCACTGCGAGTTATGTGTCTAAATCTTGCCGTTTCTCACCAGCCTATACTGATGAAACTTAGGACTCATATTTAATTTTTGAACAGATAAATAATAACACACCCTACCTGTACTTAGATTGTTTCATAAATCAAATCGGATTCTTATAGTTCCTCACACAGCAATTAAAACTATTTATTGCTAATTATTTTTGTTAGCTATGAGGTGTAGTGTAGAAAAGTTAACTGTGGCTTGTCTATCTAAAAAATGCCATTTTATGATCCAAAAACTGCCTTTTTTCCTGCCAAACACTGACTAGGTGTGATGCCATACTGTCGCTTAAAGGCTGCTGCAAAGTTACCCAGATGCCCATAACCCACTAGATTTGCCACTTCTGCAACTTTGTAATTGCCTTGATGCAATAACATTTCTGCCTTCTGTAACCGTTGCTGTGTCAAATAACCCATAACAGTTGTATTAAAAAGTGCTGAAAAACCTCTCTGGAGAGTGCGAACGCTGACTCCTACTTGCTGCGCTAGTTCACAGAGTGATGGCGGATATTCTAGTTGTGTGGTCAAAATTTCCTTAGCATGGTGGATACAGGCAATAGTCTCAGGTTTTAGCCCTGATTTGTCATGAATTGGCTGTTGTTCTGCCGAAATCCAATCCAGGTGCATAGCGACTAACTCAAATACCTTCGCCTGAAGATACATCCGCTTTGCTGCACCGCGATAGGGTACATTCCACATTTGTTGAGCGAGCGATCGCATTACTGGTGTCACCTTGGGATAAAATGAAATTTTCCAGTCTTCCCCTTTAAACAATAATTTCTGAATATCAGAGTTATATTGCCCATCTTCCAGCAAAAACGACTTTAGCACTTCTGGCTCAATATGTACATTCACGCAAGTTAAACCCTCTCCAGCGCGATATTTTTCAATGTAGCCAGGGGAAATTCCACTACCAGAAAAGTAGCTTTGTGTTCCACCCAGATTAGGGTGAACATCATCAAAGTACAGAAAGCCTGATAGAAAAATTGTGAACTGAATCGAATGGTCATGGGCGGGTGTTTTCACCATCAAGTCCTGGTGATATTCGTAATCTGAGAAATCCAACCACACCCCAGACGATAGCTTCATACTGCGATTGTAGCCCCGTCCCAAGATTTCCGGCATACCCACAATCTCCTCAAAGCTATCAAGTACGAGATTTTCTAGCTGGGGTTGAGGAGTCTTTTGGTACAGTTCATCAAGGTCTGATTGGCTGAGGATGATTGTCATGCTGGATTTAGCTAAGTGCAATTTATTATCAATAAGTTTACCACTAAATTGCGTTTAGCCTGTTCCCCTACTTGAAGCTACTGCTCATTTTCGTACCGCAGGAAGGAAGTCAAAACCATTGCAGCGTAATATTTTCTAGATTTGAAATTGTTGTTTTATTTACATCGCCCTGTCCTAGTTCCAAAATTCATAGCGATAAGTAGTCGTGCAAAATAAATTTTATATTGAGGAAAGGGAACAACAAACTCTTAACAGTGAAGAAACTAAAGCTGATTCAATCTCATGTTTTTAAATATGAGTTTTTTTGTCTCCTGTTTCCTCTGAAAGCGATATTAATTATAGAATATATGACACAAGGGAAGTTTACATTTTGAGATTTTTTGAGTTAATAGCATCAGCTAATTCTCAACTTTTTGGTATTTAACAATCTATTAAGGAATTTGAAGCGATGATTTTTACCTATCAACGTACCGTGCGTTTTCAAGATACTGATGCCGCTGGAGTGGTTTATTTTGCTAATGTCTTGGGCATTTGTCATGAAGCTTATGAAGAATCATTAGCAGATTTAGGGATTAATCTCAAAGATTTTTTTACTAATCCAACTCTCGCTTTTCCTATTGTACATTCTAGTTTAGATTTTTTAAGACCGATGTATTGTGGTGATAAGTTACTGATTAGTTTATCACCTCAAAAAATAGGTGATACTAAATTTGAAATTAGCTATGAAATTACCATATCTGAAGTAATAGTTGCCAAGGCAATTACTAGACACGTTTGTATTGATGTGGGTACTAGAATTAAGCAAGAATTACCTACTCAAATTATTAATTGGCTAGAAACTAACCGTAGGGAGGGTGAAAGTGAAGAAAGAAGAAAGTTAAGAGAAGAAATTGTGTAATTTTTAATTACCTATTTGAGATAAAATCCTGGGCAATTTGTTGGAGTTGTTGACGGTTAATTTTACCTTGGGCGTTGCGAGGTAAGCTTGGTAGGGAAATCCAGTATTTGGGAATTTTGAATTTACTAAGTTGATTTTTGATTTGATTTTCAATTTTTGAAGAAGATGTATTTGCAGTTTTGGGAATATATAAAGCTGTTACTGCTTGTCCCCAATATTTATCAGGTATACCAATTACACAAACATCAATCACCATATTAGTTTTTTGAATGACTGATTCAATTTCTATGGGGTAGATATTTTCGCCTCCTGTAATGATTTTATCACTGCTACGTCCGGTTATATGTAAATAGCCTTCTGCATCTAAAAAACCAATATCATCTACTAATAAATTATCTTTATCTTCCCATATTTGGGGATAGTAACCTAGCGCTAGAGATTTAGATTCAATATTGATATTTCCTGTTTGATGATTAATTGTTATTTTTGTATGGGGTAGAATTTGTCCACTGTTAATTTTACCTTGTAGAAAATCATCTGGTTTGAGAGTAGCTACTTGGGAAGCTGTTTCTGTCATTCCATAGGTTAATGCTAATTTGATCTGATGAAATCTGGCTTTTTCTATTAACTCATCCCATGCTGGTGCGCCTCCTAAAAATACAGTATAAAATTGGCTTAACCATTGAGTTAATTGTGGATCTTGTAACAGACGTTGTAGTTGTGTGGGGACTAAAGATAGAAAATATTCCGATGGATTAATATAATCTTTTTGATAAAATTCTAATGTTTGGAAAGGAGTAATAACTAATTTACCGTTAGTGGTTAAAGTCCGCATAAATTGCATTAAACCACTAACATGATAGAGAGGTAACACACAAAAAGAATTAACTGTGTTTATCTGGAAATATTCTGTAAACCCTTGTACAGAAGCCATTAAAGTTTCCCATGTATGGATAGCAAACTTAATTTTTCCTGATGAACCACCGGTAGGAATCATAATAGTGTTGGGAATGGGTAATGAGTAATTAGAGTTATTATCTGTATACTCCTGTTGGACTAAATTAAATACTTGTTCCCATTCCTGCTTTCCCCAGTCTGGATTACATAAAAAAGCTGGACATTTAGCTGCACAAGCACCAAGAAATTTAGCTAAAAATTGTATTGGTTCACGTTCTGCTATAATAATTTTTTGTGGTGGGATTTCAGTTAATTTTAAATAAAATTCTGTGGCTATTCTTTTAAATTCTTGGCTACTATAACCAATTAGCAAATCATGGTTTTTTAGGTTTTGTAGATAATTTAGAGGTTGTTCCATAAGGTTTGAAGCCAATTTTGTTGTTGTGTAAAAAAGTGGTTAACGCCAAAACCAACGGCGCGATGATTGAGAGATAATTCGGCGGCTAATTTTAATGATGCTTGTCTACCAATTTCTGTTTCAAAGACTGATGAAAATACTTTGTCAATTTGATTTTGTTGACAAAATTTTCTTAACTGCGATGGTGAACCTACTATCCCTGGTTTAATCACAAAAATTCCTCGCCAACCTTGTTGATAACAATTTTTTAGTTGTTGCAATGTGGCGACAGATTCATCTAAGGCTATCTTGGTAGAATATGATTTACTCAGTTTTAATATTTCATGAAATTGATTAATTGGTAGGGGTTGTTCGATAAATTCAATTTTTGTTTGTAGTTGATCACAAGTTTGTAGCCATAATTTAGTTGTTTCGTAATTAAGTCCACCATTAGCATCTAACCGTAGTTTGGCTGAATTGGGTAAATCGTGAATTAATGAGTTAAAAATTTTTAATTCTTTGGCTATATCATCAACGCCAATTTTCCATTTAAATGTTTGATATCCTTGTTCCCATAAAGTTTGCCATTGATTTAAAGCTTTTTCTCCTGCTGATAATAAACCGCTATAAGTCAGATTTGTAATTGTTGGGTTTTGGTGCATAAGATTTTCATAGCCTGATTCAAAACCAAATTGACAAGAGGGTAAGTGATCTGGAATAGTGAAAATTATCTCATCTGTGATTTTTCCTGGTAATTGCTGACAAAATTCTAAGGCTTGTTCTATAGTTTCTGAACCAAACCAACTGATGGGGGCGATTTCTCCCCAAGCAATTTGATGATTAATATCCATGAGACAGATAATTATACTTTCGCGTGTTTCCCAAATTCCATGATTGGTAATTACAGGCTGGGTAAATTTCTGGTTATGGTAACGGAAGGAGAATTGATAAGCTGTTTTATGTTGAATTTGCATGAATAGGGCTGGCAAGATGCCCACCTCACAAGAGTTTTTGTTGGTTTAAATGTTAATTATTAGCCTAATATAAATCCTGCACCTAATAGTAAGCAACTGGAAAAATGGACAGCGATCGCTATAAATTTACTATTACTTACTTTGTCTGGTAAATCATGATTCTCTAGGACGTGACGACATAATTTGAATGCAAAGGGTAAACTTAACCAACTTAATAATGTCCAAACTGGGAAAGTTCCTAAAATAACTAATAACAAATTGAAAGCATAAATGCTGCTAGTAAACCAAATTAGGACTTGTGCGGCTTTTTTTGTACCTAAACGGACAATGGGCGATCGCTTTCCTGCGGCTATGTCATCCTTAACTTGGTGAAAGTGTGAGCAAAATAGCACTACACTGGTAATAATGCCGACAATCACTGAGGCGGCTAAATTGATGATTGACCAAGTTTGAGTTTGACTGTAGTATGCTGCTGTCATTCCCATTGGACCAAAGGCAAAAAAGCAGAGAATTTCGCCTAAACCCTGGTATCCTAAACGAAAGGGAGGCCCTTGGTACATATAACCCAAGAAACAGCATAGCAAAATTATACCAATTACTATCGGGTCTTTTTGCAAAAGAGCGATCGCTATTATCCCCAACAAACCCAAACCTAAACACAGGTTTCCTAGCCAAAACATTAATTGTTTGTTACCAGTTAAATTCACCACAGAATGATGTTTATTTTGATCAATACCTGTGTCTGAATCAAAAACATCATTACTAATATTTTCCCAAGCTAAAATTAAAATTGCCGCAGCGACAAAAATTGAAAAAATTATTGGATTAAAACTCTTAGTTTCAGCATAAGCTACCGCTGAACCTACCCATATAGGCATGATAGCTACACTATACATTGGCGGTTTAATTGCCGCAAGCCATAATTTATTTTTTGGCAATGAAATCTGATTTTGAGTCATCATGTAAATTAAATTTGCAACAGTTTAAGGATGGTGAACGTCAAAAAATGCTAATTTAGTTGTGACGGAAAGCAGAATCAGACTGATCTATCTAGTTCTGGGAAAGTCTAGAACCAAGCAAAGCTTATCCTGGTTAACGGTCACGGAATATGTTACCTATAGAAATACGACCATAAATAATTACACTTTAGGAAGATAACTTAAAAAAAATTAACTTACACATCCATGACAATTTCACCATGTCGCAGCAGTTTCTTTATAGACTATCAAGATTTGCATCAATTATTATTAGCAATTCAAAAAAAGTGCTATGAAAACAATAGTCAGCAAATTTTTAGTATTTCCCTAAATATTGATTTAATTGAACCTCTAATTGTACTAGATAAATTTGCCGAGGTAAATGTCTTAAATTTTTACTTTGAAAACAGAAGTAACGGTGAAGCGATCGCAGCAATTGATAGTATAGCAAAATTAGAGATTTCTGGAAAAGACAGATTTACTAAAGCTGAACATTTCATCAAGGATTGTCTGAAAAATGTAATTAATTTTGGTGATATTCATCAACCTTTTGCAGGGACTCATTTTTTTTGTAGCTTCAGTTTTTTTGATCAGCTTCATCAAGTTGGTTATCCATTTCCACCTGCTACCATTTTTTTACCTAAGTTGCAAGTAGCTGTCAAAAATGATTGCTGTACCTTAGTTATTAATACAATTATTGATTCTAGTGTAAATATACAAAACATTATCCAAGATATAAAAACCAAAATTAAAATTATTCAATCTTTGAGAAATGGTTCTATAAATATTGAATTTGACTCTAATAAATTGTTTAATATAAACATAGAAAATTCTGATAGATATAAATATTCAGTATTATCAGTTTTAAAGAAGATTCAAATTAAACAGTTAAAAAAAATAGTTTTAGCAGATACTTTAGACGTTAAAGCCAGCAAGCCTTTTAATTTAATCAAATCTTTAAATAATCTCCGAGAATTTTACCCTAATTGTTATGTTTTCTCTACCAGTAATGGACAAGGGCAAAATTTTATTGGTGCTAGTCCAGAACGGTTAATTAGTATTCACCAGCAACAATTAATTACTGATGCTTTAGCTGGTTCTGCACCCAGGGGAAAAACATCTACGGAAGATGCTGTTAATGCAGATAAATTAATCAATAGTATCAAAGAAAAACACGAACATAAATTAGTCCTTGATTTCATTACTCAACACTTATCACAGCTAGGTTTATTTCCCCAAGTTTTAGCCCCACGCTTGCGACAATTATCTAATATCCAGCATCTCTGGACACCTATTACTGCTGTAGTTCCTAGCAATATTCATCCTTTAAAGATTGTGTCTAAATTGCATCCCACACCAGCAGTTGCAGGTGCAGATAGAGATATTGCTTGTGCAGAAATCCGTCGTTATGAAAGTTTTGAAAGGGGTTTATATGCTGCACCATTGGGTTGGGTTGATGCTGAGGGTAACTGTGAGTTTATTGTTGGTATTCGTTCAGCTTTAATTGACAGCGATCGCGCTAGGTTATACGCTGGTGCTGGTATCGTTGCCGGTTCTGATCCTGATAAAGAATTTGCAGAGGTACAACTTAAACTTCAAGCATTACTCAAAGCCTTGGTTTAAAGAGAGAGTTTATGGATAATTTACGGAATAAACTAACCACAGAGGCACAGAGTTCACAGAGAAAAGAGGTTTTGAGAGATATTTTGTGTAAGTCCTGACATCATTGTAATAGCCGGATAGTGGTTTTTAGTTCGACAAAATAGATCATAGCCCCCTCCTCGCTTGCGGGTTGGGGGTTGGGGGTGGGGTTCTTCTATCTCACTCAATCAAAAACCGCTATATCAAATCACGATGAGTAAATGATTTAGCATTTGCACCTGTGTAAGTATTGACAATATGACCATCACCAGACATTTGATATTTATATGTTACTAAACCTTCTAAACCAACGGGTCCGCGAGGTGGCATTTGTTGGGTACTAATTCCCACTTCTGCACCAAAACCATAACGGAAACCATCAGCGAAACGAGTAGAACAATTATGATAAACTCCCGCAGCATTAACTAAGTTTTGAAATATTTCCGCAGCTTTTACATCTTCGGTAATAATCCCTTCTGTGTGACGAGAACCATAATTATTAATATGAGTTATTGCTGCTTCCAAAGAATCAACGATTTTTACTGATAAAATCAAATCACTGTATTCTGTTCCCCAGTCTGTATCTGTAGCTGGGGTAATTTTAGGTAAAATTTCTAAGGTGCGTTGATCACCTCTTAATTCTACATTTTCTGCTTGCAAAGCCTTAGCAATTTGAGGGAGAAATTCTCCAGCAATACTATTATGAATTAACAAAGTTTCAATAGCATTACAACCAGATGGATATTGAGTTTTGGCATCAACAGTAATACTGATTGCTTTCTTAATATCAGCAGATTGATCTATATAAAGATGGCAAATTCCTTCTGCATGACCAAGTACAGGAATACGGGTGTTATCTTGGACAAACTGCACAAAAGAATTAGAACCTCTAGGAATAATTAAATCTACATATTTCTCTAAATGTAAAAGTTCTAAAATTTCTTCTCTGGTTGTTAACAATTGCACTGCATCAGGGTTAACAGCAGTGTGAGATAATCCTTGTTTAACGGCTTTAACGATCGCCTCACAAGAACGCAAAGCTTCTTTACCACCTTTGAGAATTACCCCATTACCTGATTTAATTGCTAAAGATATGATTTGAATAGCTGCTTCGGGACGGGCTTCAAAAATAATCCCTAAAACACCCAAAGGACAAGTAACGCGCTTGAGAATTAAACCAGTATCAATTTCTCGGTGAATTTGCACCTTTCCCACAGGATCTGCTAATTTACCAACATCTCGCACCCCAGCGATCGCCTCCCTTAATTTATGTTCATCTAATTGCAATCTTTTGTAAAGTGGTTTGGCAATGCCTTCCTGAGTTGCTGCTTGACAATCAGCCAAATTCGCCTGTATGATCTCCATCCTTGCTGATTCTAACGCCACAGCGATCGCTTCAATAGCCTGATTTTTAGACTCCGTAGACAGAAGTGCCAAAGAACTTGCAGCTTGGCGGGTTTTTTGGGCAAAATTAACTAACTGAGTAGTCATCACAAAAAATAAAGTACAGTAACATCACAATCTTAACTTTAGTCCAACCTGGACTTAATAATAATTTATACTGTTTTTTCGAGAAAATTTACAAAATAGCGATCGCCGATACTGTATCTATTGGGTATCCATAAATTAAAATGTCACCTCTCAATGAGGCCAATTCTATGTCATTACAATTAGGGTTAGATGCCATTCAACAGGGACGCTATCACCAAGCAGTCCAATTACTGGAAGAATTTTCTCACAACTGTGTAGATCAAAATTCCCCAGATTATCTCACAGCCCAGATGTGGCTAATGAAAGCATATCAGGGAACAGGAAATACTGAACAAGCCATAGCTTTGTGGCAAAAATTAATTGTCAGCGACAACCCAGAGGTCCGTAAATGGGCAGAACAAGCCCGGCCATCCTTACCACAAACACCCCCAACGGAGTCTAACAACCTGCGTAAAGCCGGACGTGCAGTAGCAACTGGGGCGACATTAGCAATGGGGGGCATCGGTGGTAATTTAGCCCTAGCATCTGGTGTAACCATTACCTTATTATTTGGCATGGTCTTGGCATTAGGTTTAAGCCTAGTGTTTATTGTCGGTAATGATAATCCTGTTAGCGGACTAGCGATCGCTGTTACAATTACCATCATCTTCAGTCTAGCCGTCTTTTTCCTTTCTCCCTTCCTCATGGACTTAACCCAAAACTGGTTTTACAAAACTCGTTGGGTACAAATAGCCGAAATAGAAAGACTCAGCCCAGAAACAGCCAAAGTAATTCGTCAAGTCTGTCAGCAAAAAAAGATCACTCAACCCAGACTAGGAATCATCAACGACCAAAACCCCACAGCCTTCACCTACGGTTCCTTACCCAACAGCGCCCGATTAGTTGTTAGTCAGGGACTTTTCACCTACCTAGATGACGACGAAGTAGCTACCGTCTACGCCCACGAACTAGGTCACATCGTCCATTGGGACTTTGCAGTGATGACAGTAGCGGCCACCTTAGTGCAGATTTGCTACTTAATTTACAGCACAGCTAGAACTTTAGGTCGTGGTCGAGGAGATAACAAAGTCAAGGATGCCTTACAAACCGCCGCAGTAGTAGCCTATATCTTTTACCTCGTCGGTACTTATTTAGTCTTATATCTATCTCGCACCAGAGAATACTTTGCCGACCACTTCGCCGCCGAAACCACAGGTAATCCCAATGCTTTATCCCGCGCCCTCGTCAAAATCGCCTACGGTATCGTTGAAGAAACTAGCAAAACCCAAGAACCCAGCCGCCTAATTGAAGGTACTCGCGCCCTGGGCATTTATGACCCCAAAGCCGCCACCTCTACTGGTACAGCCTACCGCATTTCCTCTGACCCTCAAAAAGTTGGTCGCATCTTTTTATGGGATATGTTCAACCCCTGGGCTTGGTGGATGGAATTAAATTCAACTCATCCCCTTACAGGTAAACGAGTCCGCGCCCTCAGCACCTACGCCGAACAACTGGGTTTACAAACAGAGTTTGACATGGGGCGAGTCATTGGTGAAGGCAAAAACCTAGATAAAAACAAACTTTACAGCAACTTTTTTGTCGATATCGTCCTTTACGGTGCAGAAACAATAGGTGTGGTCATAGGTTTAATTATTGGCGTGTTATTGTGGTCGGCTTCTCATAACCCATTAATCATCTTGGGTATGCTATTAATTGGTTTAGGGATGGGAATTTTGATCAAAACCTTTGTCATGTACCCCGACTACATGAAAGCACCAACAACAGACATTCTCACCCTCATGTCAGACCCTTATGCCAGTCCTTTGCGGGGACAACCAGCCCAACTAGAAGGTCAATTTATTGGTCGTGGTGACTCCGGTTATAAATTCGGTTCTGACCTCAAACTACAAGATCCTACTGGGATGCTGTATTTACGCTACGCTTCTCGCTTTGGACCCATTGGTAATTTTCTCTTTGGGATGAAACGAGTACAAAGTCTGATTGGTCAAGAAGTTGAAACTATTGGTTGGTTTCGTCGCGGTGTTGCCCCTTGGATGGATTTGATTCAAGTACAAGGAGAAAATGGCACAATTGTTAACAGTTATCACCGTTTTTGGTCTTTTATTCTTGGCGGTGGTTCAATTATTTTAGGATTGATTTTCAGTCTGTTTTTAGGTATGTAAATCGTCAATGGTGGTACAGTTAAATTCTTGATATAACTTGCTTACCACTATTTTTCACTTCAACTAAGTAACTCAAGTTGCTAGTTATTAATTTTTCGGAAATTTTGTAGTCTGTAGTGGTCTGTAGGGTGCGTCAGACAGAATAATGTAGGCTAAAATGATTAATTTTAAGTTTCTGACGCACCTTATTTCATCTAACTAGCAACTTACATTAAGTAAATAAAAGTAAGGGCGTATTGCAATACGCCCCTCCCCCTTTTTCCGCCTCTTAATAAATGCTAAATTTAAGTAAAACCTAAATTAACATGACTAAAACACCTTTATTTTTAAGAAATATCTGGTACTACGCATTACCTGGTAAGCAACTAAAAATTGGAAAACCACTTTCAAAAACCTTGTTAAATGAACAAATTACTTTTAGTCGCGATCGCTCAGGTAAGATATTTAGTAAAGTAGATGAAATAAAAAGTTATCCAATACAAGAGGTGCAAGGAAACATTTGGATTTATATGTCAAATGATCAGGGTTCTTTAAAATTAGAAGATGTCCCCATTGTCCCGGAATTTAGAGATCAAAGTCCCCAAGGTCTAGAGTCTATTCGTCTTCCCTGTAATGTAGATCATGCTGTAGGGGGACTACTCGATCCTGCTCATATTGCCTTTGTTCATCAGGCTTGGTGGTGGCGTTCTCCTCAAACTCTCCAGGAGGTAGTCAAAAATTTTGAACCATCTTTATATGGTTTTACTATGCAAAAGCACTCACTAGAACAACAAACCCTATTCTATCGTTTGATTGGAAAAAATCCACAAATTGAGATATCATTTCGGTTGCCAGGAATTAGAATTGAGCGGATATCAACTGATAAACATATAGTTTGTAATTTAACAGCGATTACTCCTATTTCTGAAAATGAAACTGAGGAAACAACTATGTTTTACACCACTTTATCTTGGTTTCCTATTCTTAGTCCATTGTTGCTATTGTTTGCCCGCATTTTTCTGAATCAAGACCGAGAAATTTTGCTGAAACAACAAATTGGTTTGAAACATCAACCCCCCTTAACTTTAGTTGGAGATGCCGATGCTCAATCCCGTTGGTATTATAGGTTAAAGGCAGAGTTTGATCGATCTCAGTTACAGGAACGTTCTTTTGTTAACCCAATTAAAGCTAAGACACTGAGATGGCGTAGTTAAATTTTCTATATTCCTCTCTGCGCCTCTGCGCCTCTGCGTGAGACAGAAAACTGAAACAATAGTGAACAAAACTCCACTGCAACTGTTGTGAAATTGTTACAGTGGAGCGATAAAATATCGGAACATCGAGATTAAATGCTTGCACCATCATAGTAGAAAGAAAATAAAACTACCCTTTTCTTTTTACCTTTTGCCTTGCCTATATCTCAATGATTCCTACTGTGCTAGATGTGTCTAATATATACTTTTTTAGTTGAATCAGAAGTATTGAAAATATCATTTTTATGGTATAATTATTCACCAAATGCTAATCTGTCTGTATTGGCAAGACTTTGGGAAATTCTATATAAAAGATTAAAATTATAAATGAGAAAAATATGCAATTAAAATTATTGTATCCTCAAAGTTTTTGGGTAGGAATTGGTTGCCAAAAGGGAATCTCATCACAGTTTATTCAGGAATCAATTGAGAAAGTTTTTCAAGAATATCAACTTATTCAAAATAACATGACGGGTATTGCCACCATTGATTCTAAAACCTCAGAACTTGGACTAATAGAATATTGTCACCTTCACAACTTACCCATAAAATTCTTTACAGCCGCAATTCTAGCCACCGTTTCTGTACCTAATCCAGCCCAAATTACCCAAAAATCAGTCGGAACACCCAGTGTAGCTGAAGCATCTGCCATTCTTGCTGCCTCTAAACACACATCTAGAAGCGGTACATTATTAGTTCCCAAACAAATTATGAAATTACCAGAAAAAGTTGGTATGTTAACATTAGCGATCGCTCATTAAATAGTTCTAAGAAAATAGTTAATAATACTAATATAACTGGGAAACAAGTCTGTGAACTTTTGAATGAATCATATAGTTACAGGTGAGTGATACCCGACTTATTTTTAATATAACGTAGTTGATATCATTTTAATATGGAATTAGCATCAGAACAGTTTATTATGGTAAGCTATATAACAGACGATAAAAATAAAGTCAGTTAAAGCGATCACGGGGAACAAACAAGCCAACCGACAAAAATCAGCATGAGAGAGGATGATATTAAACGTTCCAAAAGTAAATTTGACCCTGTAAAAGAGTCAAGATACTGGCTACCAGCCGCATCTGAGGAACACTGTAAGAAGATAGGCAAAAAACGGGGACTTCGATTAGTCGAAGTCATTGATACAGAAGCCGAAGTTTTACCAATAATTTGTATTTTTGAAGGATACCCAGATGAGTGAAGCAACACTTTCTATATCTATTACTGAATTAATCCCAATGCTGACTGCTATCGCAGAACGTAACTGGGAAAAATTTAAGGAAGTTGAAAACCAATTTGTTACAAAACACGGTGTAGAAGCATGGGAAGAATTTTTTGCTTTTCGGCTCAAGCCAGCACTAGATAAAGATTCTGACAGATGGCTACTAATTCAGTGGTGTAGCAAAGGTATTAAATCAGTCAAAATCGTTGCTTGATTTAGCGATCGCACATTAAATTGTTCTGAGAAAATAGTTAATAATACTAGATACAATTGAGAGGACAATTGACCCTAACAAAGCAGGTAAAAAACCTTGAATTTCAAAACCACTCCCCGGAGTTAAGTTACTTGCCAATAAAAGAGTTACAGCATTAATTACTAAAGTAAATAAACCAAAAGTAATCAGAGTAATTGGCAATGTCAACAAAAACAAAATCGGACGAATAATCGCGTTAACCAACCCAACAATAATCGCCGCAATTAAAGCTGCACTAAAAGTAGTAACCACAAATCCCGGTACAATTTGAGAAGTAATCAACAGGGCAACAGCAGTCCCCAGCCAAGTTAATAAAAAATGTTTCATTCTCTCTTGTTTATAGTAATTCAACAACAAATTTAGACTAAGGGCGTGATAATACCTCCCAAGTAGCACGACCAACCACACCATCAGCCTCTAACTTATAACGGATTTGGGCAGCCTTGACAGCCGCTTCAGTGGTTACTCCAAAATCCCCATCCAAAGCACCTTTCAAAAAGCCTAACCTGTGAAGTTGTTGTTGCAATTTTAGCACATCTGCTCCTCTCATCTTTAAACGTAAAATCGGCCACCCTTCTGGGGTATATTGAATATGGGGGAGACGCTTGTTCGGTGGTGTAGGTTGAACAGTGCGGTTCTTTTGAGAAATTGTAGGCTTTGGAGTCGGAGGTTTTGAAGTAGCAGGTTTTGGGTTGGTGGTAGTAGGGAGAGTAGGAACAGTGAAACTATTTATGGGGTTAGGTTGAGGTATAGTTGATGTTTCTGAGGATGTACTTGGGAAAAGTTTTTGCCAAGTGATAGTGTCTACAATACCATCTGGACTTAAACCTGCTGCTTGTTTAAACCTAGAAACGGCGTTAGCTGTGGTTTCTTGATAAATACCATCTACCGCACCTGTGTAAAAGCCCAGAAGTTTAAGAGATGCTTGAAGTTCCGAAACCCGTTCTCCTTGACTACCAAGTTTGAGAATTGGACGGTTGATGTAACTTGTTGTAACTTGTGCGATCGCTTTCGGGGGTGCGATCGCTATCATACCAGAAGAACTAATCAACAGAAATGTGAGACTACACAAAATATTGGTTTTTAGTTTACCTTTCATAAAATTTTTGAGTAATTGGTGTTGACGTTAGGCATTATAGTAATTGATAATGGGACTTTGCTGAATTGACGTATTATTTTTGGGTGTAGAGAAGTTCCATGGAACGTCTCTACAAGGGTCGCAAATTTTTTTAACCATTAGAAATCCCTGTTCCCTACTGCAATTGCTTCCTCTTGACCGACCAAAGATAAATATGGTCTTTGTAAAAATTGAATTGCTGCTTTCATCGTTTCACTTGAGTTAACATTAGTAATCAATTCAGAAAATCTTCGATCAAATTCAATCCCTAAACCCAAAATTTCATACCAGCCATATATTTGAGCAATTTGTCCATTAGTTTGTTTACCCAAAGCATACTGACCGAGGATTTTATTCTTAGCAGTTTGTAGTACCTCTGGATTTAATTCAGCCGTAGACAATAATTCTACTTCTTGACGCAAACTTTCCAAAGCAATCTTCGTATTTTCCGGTGCAGTACCCATATAAACTACAAAAGTAGCCGGAAATAATCGAGTCGAAAAAAGAGCCGATACCTCGTAAGCCAAACCGCGCTTTTCTCGCAACTCCACAAACAACCGACTAGAAAGACCATTACCTAAATAACTAGCAAGCAACTTTAAAGCAGCATATTCTGGGGCGTTAACTGCTGTACCCATATAACCAAGCATAATAATTGATTGTTGGGTATTGATAGGTTTGAGAGAAGATTGTGGTGAACTCAGAATTTCTGGTAAATTAAGTATAGGTTGCTTTTCATTGGGAACTCGCCAATCACCAAAAACCTCCCCTACCAAATCCAATGCTACTGTCGGTGTAATTCTCCCAGCAATACTAATTACTATATTATCTGGACGAAAATGAGTTTGGTGATATTTTACCAAATCATCACGAGTAATGCTGCTCATTGTAGTTTCATTACCCAAAACCGACATCGCATAAGGGTGTGCTTGGTACATAGCCTGTCGCATTTGGCTAAAAGCTACAGTAAAAGGTTGCTCTTGTTGAGAACGAATATCTTGGAGTGCTAACCGCTTTTCTAATTCAACTTCAGCTTCAGGAAAAGAGGGCGATCGCAAAATTCGTCCCGCCAATGCTAAAATTTCCCTAAAGTCAGATGTAACCGTTTTCAAAGACAGCAAAAAATAATCCGTCGCTGCATCTGTACTTAAACTTGCTCCAGCATACTCCACCTTTTCTGCAATTTCCAAGCTAGATAAACCATCACAACCCTTAGTCATCACACAAGACAGCAAATGAGCCAAACCAGCTTGTTCACGGCTTTCATAACAACTACCAGCACGGACAAAAATCCGTCCAGCCACAATATCCGCACCTTGATTTTCTGTTACCAATACAACAATACCATTGGGTAACACACTACGATCAATCAGAGAATCAACATTAACAGTTTGCATACTTTAATTTACATCTTAATTGTGAATAAAACACCAAAGTTCAAGATTTTTGGCTAACTTCTCAATCTCCATTCACCAAAAGTTAAGTGAACTTCACTGACTCCTGACTCCTGACTCCTGACTCCTGACTCCTGACTCCTGACTCCTGACTAACAAGGTTTAAGAATCGTTACAGCGTAATTTTCAGTGGAAAGATACTCTTGAGCTAATTGTTGCAGTTCTTGAGCATCAAAAGATTGAATTTGCTCAGGATACTTAACGCCTAATTCAGCTTGGGCAATAGTATTATAGTAACCATAAAGCATAGAAAGTTGATTTGGTGTTTCCGTCGAAAAAGCATAATCATTACATAATACCCGACGAATGCGCCTCAGTTCTTGCTCCCTAATTCCTTCATTTTGTAAATCATGCAAATGAGACTTAATTAAACACTCCACGCGCTCTAAATATTCTGGCTCTAACCAAACAGAAATTGTCAATAAACTAGATTCCCGTTGCAGAGAAAAATTACTACAAATTCCCTGTACAATTTGTTTGTCTTCCCGTAAATCACTCACCAAGCGAGAAGTCCGTCCTTGACCCAATAACACCGCAAGTACATCTAAGCCATGAGCGGTACGGAGTTGTTCTACACCAGGAACTATCCAAGCCATCATTAACCGTGCTTGCTCTATTCTTGGTAAAATCAACTCATGGCGACGAATCCCCCCTAATTTAGGCGCTATTACCTGCTCAAATCGCGGACAATCAGCACGGGGAGAAAAATCAGCAAAAGAACGATTTACTATTTCTAAAGCAGGTGCTTGTGCAATTCCCCCCACAATCACCACCGTCATATTTTCTGGTTGGTAGTGGGTACGATGAAAGGAACGCATAGCTTCTGGAGATTGCTGCATCAATTCTTGTTCAGTCCCCAACACCGAACGTCCGTAGGGGTGACGTTGATAGATATTTTTCAGCAGAGATTGATATCCTATTGAGTCAGGATCATCATAGTCAGCGCGAATTTCTTCTAAAACTACATCTCGTTCACGAATAAATTCATCTTCACAAATTTCAGCATTTAGCAGCATTTGCGCCAAATGGGGTAGAGTTTCGGCTAAATAAGGCGCGGCCGTAGAGGTGGTGTAATGAGCATAATCATGGCTAGTAGCTGCATTACTCATTCCACCTAAGTTTTCAATTAGATAATCAAAATCTCCTGGTAGTATGTTTGCTGTACCCTTAAAGATCATGTGTTCTAAGAAATGAGCCATTCCGAACCAAGGCTCTGGCTCTAATGTTGTTCCAGCACGAACCCAAACATCTGCTACAACTACGGGGGTAGTGGGAATTTCTTGATGAATGAAAGTTAACCCATTATCTAGGTGAATAACGGAGGCTGGAAACACGATGTTAGTTTAGTGTGTGTGATAATTTTTTGTTCTTAACCATAATTTACCGTAATTTTGCCATCTTAGCTGCGAGAAGTTACTTAAATTATAGTTATAGACACTCTAAACAAGATAACACAATATATGGAAAATGTGAGAAATCTCAGTTAAGTTATGATTTATTAACCCAATAACGCGGTTTTAGGAGAAGCAAGAAAAGCCTGATCCTCAATGTCAGTAATAGTTGTACTTAAATATATTTAGATGATGAACACTATTAATTTCTCAAAGATATGCTAAGTTCGCGATTGTTACTTCCAAAAAACTGGTACAATTCGCTTAATGCTCTGCGGTATATCCTCTTCGTTAAAATCCTGCCCGGCACAAGATTGTCACCAACTTAATTAATGTAACCCATGAACCGCTTTATCTCCATTGTCATTGCGGCTATACTAGCATCAGCATCTATTTTTTCCAATGCGGAAAAAGCTGAAGCTCATCACTACAGATATTCCCATCGTCATGGTAGTCATGGCCGAGTCTATTATTATCGCAGACACCGCCGCCATTATTATCGTCCCGCCAGCCGTCATCGTAGACGCTACCGTGTCCGTCGTTGCAACAATAACGCTCGCTACCGTTACTATTACCGTCATGGACGTAGGTATCGCATCCACAGAAATGGCTATTATGGTTATTAACCTAAGTTGCTAGTTAGATCAAATTAAGGTGCGTCAGAAACTTAAAATTAGTGATTTTAGCCTAAATTATTCTGTCTGACGCACCCTACACATTACAAAATATCCGCAAAATTAATAACTAGCAACTTGAGTTATTAACAGTATCTAATAAACATTTCCAGGAATTTAAGAGGCGTTCCATGGAACGTCTCTACAACAGTCCCAGATTTACGCTCTTAATTCCTCTCAGAAGCCTCTGCGCCTCTGCGTGAATCAATTTAAAGGCGAATTTCTGCCCTTAACACTGTTGGGTCGGTGGTGGCTGCGATTTGGAAACCGAGTTTTTCACAAATTCGCCGCATTCCTAAATTATCAGCTAGAATATCGGCATAAATACAGCAGATTCCCTCATTTTTAGCAACTTCTAACAATCTACGGACTAATTCTGTGCCTAAGCCTTGACACTGATAGCGATCGCTCACTAGGATAGCAAACTCTGCCGCCTTAGTACCATGTAATTTATTCAACCTAGCTACAGCTAAAATTTCCCTTGCGTCTGTATCTGGATTATGATATAGTGGAACTAGAACCGTTTGACGGTCATAGTCAATAAAACAAATCCGCGTTAGTCTTTCGTGGCTAACCCTGTGACTCAACTTAATTAAATGAAAATAACGAAAATACACACTTTCTTCTGATAATGTTTGGTGAAACTGCACCATCAAAGGTTCATCTTCGGGACGGATAGGACGGATAGTAACAGGTTGACCGTTGGGTAAATTCCACTGTCCCACATATTGAGTAGGATAGGGACGAATGGCTAATTTGGGTAATTGACTTTCCTGCATATCGGGAGAATGGAGAACAATTCGCCCATCTAAAGCGATTAATCCCCCAGTATTGACAGCAGAAGGGGGAATTGCCAACAACGGATTAATATCAATTTCTTTAATCCAAGGTTGTTCGACCACCAATTGACTAAACTCTACCAATAATTGTTCAAGTGCAGACATATCCACACTTTTACGTCCTCTCACACCTTGGAGGGCTTGGTAAATTTTCGTATTTTCCATCATCCGTCGTGCTAAAGTGGTATTGAGGGGAGGGAGAGCGATCGCTCGATCTTGAAAAACTTCCACCAACTGTCCCCCAGCCCCAAACACCAACACCGCACCGAATTGGGAATCTAAACTACTCCCAATAATCAACTCATAACCATCCATTTTCACCATTGGCTGAACAGTTACACCCAAAAAATGTTCCGCCCCTACTTTCTCCCTCACAGATGTTTCAATAGCTTGATAAGCCATTCTCACCGCTTCGTGATCACGCAGATTTAACTGCACACCACCCACATCGGTTTTATGGGTAATCGTCTGGGAATAAACTTTCAAAACCACCGGATAACCCATCCCATCAGCACATTCTACCGCCCCAGCTACATTTTTAGCCACACAAGTCCTGACCACAGGAATACCGTAAGCTGTTAAAATCTGCTTAGATTCCCATTCTGTGAGGATAGTTCGCCCCTGTGTCCGTGCAGTTTGAATTATTTTTTCAACTAACGCCCGATTAGGTAAATTTAATTCAGGATCAATTACAGGTAATACGGGAGTTTCGTAAATCCCCCGCAAATTATAACTATAACGACACATATAACTAAACACACGCGCCGCCGTATCTGGATAACGATAGGTAGGGATTCCCTGACGGTTGAGAATATTTTCTCCCTCACTGACCTCAGCACCACCCATCCAACTTGCTAAGATAGGTTTACCAATATTGGCGTAAAGTTTCAACTTTTGTGCCGTTTGGGTAGGATTAGTCATGGCTTGGGGTGTGAGAATCACTAATAAACCATCACTATTGTGATCTTGCGCCGCAATTTCTAAGGCTTGAGAATATCTTTCGGGGTTAGCATCACCTAAAATATCTATAGGGTTGCTGTGACTCCATTGTGGTGGTAAAATTTTATTTAGTGAAGAAATTATTTTTGGGGAAATTGGCGCTAATTCTCCCCCAGATTCAATTAATGCGTCTGTAGCCAATACTCCTGGACCACCAGCATTGGTTAAAATCGTTAAACGCGAACCTTTGGGACGGGGTTGTTTCCCTAGTACCTCCGCCATATCAAATAAATCCGAAATACTATTCACCCGCAACACCCCACAACGCCGAAAAGCTGCATCTAGCACAGCATCACTCCCCGCCAATGCGCCTGTGTGGGAGGCTGCGGCCTTGGCTGCGGCGGCGGTACGACCGGCTTTAATCACAATAATTGGTTTGGTTAAGGCGACTTCTCGCGCGGCTGACAAAAATGATCTAGCATCGCTGATAGATTCCATGTAAATAACAATACTTTGCGTTTGGGGATCATCACCGAGATAATAAATCAAGTCCCCCCAACCGATATCTAACATTGAACCAAGGGAAACAAAGGCGCTAAAACCAACATTTTCCTGTAAACTCCAATCAAGGATGGCTGTACATAAAGCCCCACTTTGACTGAGAAAACCGACATTTCCCGGACGAGCGATCGCACTGGCGAAGGTAGCATTTAAACCCCTGTGAGGACTCATTACACCTAAGCAGTTGGGTCCAATGATGCGGAGTTGACCTCGATGTGCTTGTTGGAGTATTTCTTGTTCTAAGGCGATACCTGCTGCACCGGTTTCTTTAAAACCTGCGGAAATGATAATTGCGCCTTTTACACCGGCATCTATACAATCAGCGATAATTTTGGGTACGCTGAGGGCTGGTGTGGCAATTATGGCTAAATCTATCTTTTCTGGAACGGTAAAAATATTGGGATAAGCTTTAATTCCCAGGATACTATGGTGTTGGGGATTAACGGGAAAAACAGTTCCCCCAAAGGGACTGCTAACTAAGTTCCACAGTAGTGTACGGCCGACACTTCCAGCTTTTTCACTAGCACCAATCACAGCTACGGTTTGGGGTGCAAAGATGGCATCAAGGGGATTTGCTGTCTCTGTTTGCAGGATAGGATGGGTATGATTGGTGGTGGGTTTAATTTGTGCCATTACTGCTCCTGATTATAACTGGTTTGGCTGTTCTGATGCCCAATTACATCCATAATTTTGTATATTTATCCAGAATCTGTATAATTTTGTTGAGAGCGATCGCTATACCGTTTTCTGCTATGCTGGAAATACTATCGCTAATTTCAAAGTTAATTCCTGGTACACTCACTAACCAAGCTTGGGGACAACAACCATAGAGGGTTTGAGTTAAAGCCAATAGCGATCGTGAATTAGTTATATGTCCATTTATAGCATTATCAAAAGAGGGTAATATTGATTTTACTTGTACATCCTCAGAGGGAGAGTTAATACAGGCATCTACAAAAATTACTAAATTTACCGTGGCTAAATTTGCCGCTAATTCTGGTGTTAATTGATGAACTGCAAGGGATTCGACGTTGTTTAAGTTCCATGATTTGATGGTTTTGGCTATTATTTGTCCAATAGCATCATCACCACGTAACTCATTACCATAACCAATCACTAAGGCAGTTTTTTTCATCTCTCAATTTAGGATCATGAGCTTAATCTTTAAAATTTAAGACATAAATGTGAGGAACTTGTGAGGAAATACAAAAATTCGGACTTTTGCTGCTCTTTTATGGAGAAAACTAAAATTAATCTGAGAGGATGTTTGAAAAGTATCAGAATTAATCGAGATCCCCCCACTAAATTCGTCAAAGTCCCCCTTTCTAAGGGGGATCTGGGGGTGTAATATCACACACAAAAAAGTTTTAAAACAACCTATTATTTTAACTTTGGTGTAGCCAAGAATATTGTTGAAAAGCTCACGCCAAGGCGCAAAGACGCAAAGCAGAATTTGAAAATCACGACTTTTGCAAGAAGTTTATTTTGAGATTAATCTTTTTACTGACCTGAAATTTATTATGACTCGTTTAACACCTTATCAACCTTTGTTATTCCGAATTTGGCATGGTGCAAGTGGAATTTTGGTAATTGGCGCTATTATTAGCGGCTTTTTAGTTTATAACACTTTTGATGGCAGATTTGGCAAAATAATCATTCCCAAAATTAATCCGATTCAAGATATTCATGGGACATTTGGGGTATTTTTTTTAATTGTACTCCCCTTTTTTGCTGTTTATAGTTTTCATGCTGGAAAACATCGGCTTTTACAGCGAGATTCTATTCAAAAACTAACTCAAGTCGGAAAACCTATTTGGTGGGTGAGTTTGCAAAGGTTGGTAAATACTTCCATGTTGATTGCTGCTGTTTTAGCGGTGATATCTGGCAGAATGATGAAGGAAGAGTGGCTACCTTCAGGAGAATTTGATCATATTTGGTATTACTTTCACTTGATATCTTGGGTAATTATGGTTTGCTGTTTAGCAATTCATGTTTTGATGTCGGCTAAAGTTGGTGGTGTACCATTATTACTATCAATTTTGTCATGGAAATTACGCCCAGAAGATAGTCCTAAAAACTGGTATAGTCGTTTTCGTAGTTGGAATATTAGGGGAGAATTTAATCAGTTTATAGCAGGTAGTTTATTATTGAAAAGTATCGAGGTGATTGTATTGGGGGGAATTATAACAGCATTTGTTTTACCTCTGTTTTTCTCTGGTACTGGGGGTTAATTTTGAATGAACAATTGTTGAATGTATTTTCACCTTGATGAACGAAATATTACTCTTCCGGGAATTTCTTCCTGGTTAATTCTTGCATACATTCGTAAACAAGTTAACACTTCCCCTGGTGTACCTCCACAGTCTAGTTGGAGATCATCTTTGGAAAAGGCGCAAATATCGGCATAAATTCCTGATAAACTCTTAATTCTGATATCGTAACCTGCTTGAATTGCCCTTTCTACAACTTTTTTTAAATTGCGCCGAGATTCTTGTTGTAGCTTTCCCCACCAGGAATAACGCTCGGCTGGAGGGACAAATACTAAGGAATGAATGGCTTCATCTATGTCAAGCCAAGCACGTACAATTAGAGATAAATCAGTATTTTCCTCGGCTTTTTTTGTACGTTGAAAGCGATCGCTCAAAGCTTCAATATACTGGTATTTCTGTTCTGGTTTGGTATGTAAAGAAACTACATCAAAGCTAAATACACTCTTGAAAGCGTGATGTAATTCTGGTTCTATCTCAATAATTTTAGTATATAAAGCTATGAATCCAGCTAGTAAATTTAGCTCTCCAGTAGGATGATTTTGACCAATTGCTGTATTTAAAAATGCTGGACGCGATAAACATAATCCCCTCGCTGTCACACTTCCCTGTAATCCAGAATAAATTACTTCATCCCTCACAAAAGGTAATTGGTAAAGATGGCTATTGTTTTCTACAGCACCTATCTGTCGCGCCATTTCCCCAGCCCGTTGTCGCCAAGATGTGGCTAAATCTTCTGGAAGTCGTAGCAATTTACACTGAATTTCGTTCCATAAATCAGCATCAGTTTGACTTTTAAGTGAAGAGTTACCTAAATATAAATTCAGTTCTGGATCAGTATTAAATGCGTCTCGCAAATTTATTAATTTAAATTCGCTATTAATTTCAACTTTTGGTGGAGGTTGTAATAATTGCAGGATTTCTTTTCGGATTTCATCACATATTTGAATACCGGGATCTTGTGGGTATTCTTGTTGGGCTTGATCTAAAATCGTCTCTAATCCGTGAAGACTAAATCGCAATACTTTGGCTAGTTCTGAGTTTTCTATTTCTAGTAATTGATGTAGATGTTCCATGATGGGAAAGGGGAAAATAATGTTTAGGACGGGTAAGATGCCCATCCCACAATAGTTTAATTAAATCGAAATATGCAATTTTGTCTAATGAATACCGCAAAAAGGATCGCGTTCTTTGTCAACTTCGTTAGGTTGTAATTCTAAGTCGGTTCGATAAACATATCCTTCTTGTTGGAGACATTCTTGATTATTTGATGTCCAGTAGGGAACTTCGCCGGCGTGCATTCTTAACATCCCTTGATCATCCAAAGTTACACGATATTGACAAGGATAATCTGTGCTGATTCCTGGTTTATTCAGTTCACCTATGCGTATCCATTTTTTAGTGTTGGTTTCACTATCTGTTTGATAAATATAAAAGGTGTGTTGACTACTTTGAGGAAAGGGAGGTAAGGGGTTACTAATTAATCCGTTTCCTGGTGGTTGGTTGATACCATCTTGCAAATAATGAAACTTTTGCAGAGATTTACTTTCATTTTGATCAATTGCAAAAACTAAATGATAAGCATCTGGTTGATCAACGGTGGCTGATTCTAAAACATTGATGGCTATATCACCATCACGCAATTGATTATTAGGACGTTCCACTGCAACATTCCACTTTAATAAACCATCGGTAAATAATGTTGATGATTCTGAAAACTGGGAAATAATTTCTTTGATGTTAATGCCAGAAACATCTATTAAATAATGGGGATTTCCTTGACACAATAATACATTAAATTGGAGAGTCTGATCAATTTCAAATTGAAGTTTAATTTTTCTTAAAAACTCTGATTCTTCCATTTTGAGTTTCATCATCAATCTTTTACCATCAAAGCTACCCCATAACCTTAAATCTCCATCTTCGTAATCTTGACGATAGATAATGTTAGTTAATTGTATCCCTTGCCAATGGGTACGGACTTTGGCTACTGTTTCCCAATCTGCGAGTTGGTAAAGTTCTTGTCCGGCTTTGAAAATGGGTAAAAGTTCGTTGCTTTGGGTTTTGCGTTTGAAGTTGCAAGGTAGATAATAAAATAGGTTTTTGACATCTATTTCTAGTTGATTTGCACCTTTACGCAGCAAGGTTTTTGATTCTTCTGGATCAAATCTTAAACGACGGAGTTTTTCGGCGTAGCAAGCACCAGCAGAAGTGGCAAGTTTAGTAAATTCTAAAACAAATGTAATTCGTTCTGGATTCCAAACAAAATAGGGAGATTGGCTAAATTCTTGATAAATTTGTTGTTGTACTAGGTCGAGATTACAGGTTTTACCAGAGAGGATTAACCAATCTACTTTTTGGTTATTTTCAGCATCTAAACGACTTTCCATTAGTCCTTTGGCAATGCCAATTGCTTCTTTAATGGTGGAAATTGCAGCCGTTTCAAATTGCTGGCTGTTTAGGGTAACAGAAATTGTTTCAGAACTTCTAAATAAAAATTTAACTCCACTTTGGGCTAGTAATTCGCCAATTTGTTGTTCAGAAATTGTAAATTCGGTGGTGGGTTTTTGCCCTAATTTGAGTTTAGCTACTTCGGCATGATCCCAAAGGGTGTAAAATGTTTGTAAGCGTTGGGGTGCTTGTTGCCAACGGGTAGGTAATACTTTTTCTGCTGTATCTAGGGCATCTTTAAAGGCTACATCTCCTTCAGGGTTTTCTTTATCAACACATTTTAATAAGCTGCCAGTTTTAAATTTACCTTGTTCTAAAAAACGTTCGTTTAATTCGGAGTTGATTAGGTCTTCTAATTTTTCGCTTTCGATATCACCTGTATTAATTGCTGTTAGTAAAAAATCAGCGATCGCTACTTTTAATAACCGAAAAACTCGCAAGGTAATTAATTCGCCACCCAATTGTAAATGACCAGAAGAACCTAACAGTTTTGGTGTTAATTTATAGTATCTTCCACCTAATCCCCGATCTTCATGATTTTCAAACAAAGGGGTTTTATCTTCTAAAGTTAGTTCAATTAAGGCTAAGTCTGTAGTTCCACCACCAACATCTAAAACCAATACATTTTGTGACCATTTATGGCCATGTTGACGACAGCGAGTTTTAAAAGATTCAATCCCAATATTCAAATTACCGCCAAATTCTCGCCATAAAAAGAATATCGCTACAGAAACGGCTTCATCATAAGCAGTTTGAACGTCATCAACTCCCAATTCTTCTACCAGTTTTTTAACTTCTTTGCGAACTACTGGAGGTGCTACTGTGGGATAGGTGACTACTGCTGTTAAAAATTCACCTTCAGAAAATCTGCGTCTAGAACGTTGACGATAATCTTCTGTTAATTCAATTAAATGCGCCCAAGCTGCTTGAATTAATTCATTAACTGGGACGTTTTTTTCTTCCCCATTTATAATTACTGGAAAGGAACGATCTTGACCAAAGTAACGTTTAGGAGAATGATGAAATCTGCTGATAATTTCTTTGACAGAAGTAACTGTACCCTGGGCGATCGCTTTTTTCCGATTATCCCTAGCTTCTCTCCCTAATTGCAGTTTTAATGGCGTTAATTCTGAGATTTCCATTTCACTGGGAATTTCTGTATCTCTTCTGTCGATATCTAACACCACAGGAATTAAATTTTGAGATTCTAAAGTGGGAACTCGGAACACTTCATGATATATCTGATAAAGTTTTTTGCTAACAGCACGGCGAAATCTATCACTATTTCCTAAGCATAATTCTATTTGGCGAATTGCTTCTAGAAATTGTTTTTTATCATCATTTTCAAATACCTCTTTTAACTGATTAGGTTCTATTTCTAGGCTTTTGCTAATATCAGCAATAAATTTTTCCCAATCGCTGGAAGGTACATCTGGTAAGGCTTCTGATGCGGGTAAACTTAACCACTCCGCCAAGCGATCGCGCAATCTTAATTCCTGTTCTCGTGGTAAAATTTCGGCTATTGGTACTTCCATTGGATCAAATAGTGTGACTGTGGAATTAGATGTACCAAAGTCTACAGCCAGCCAACCAGGAAATCTTTTTTGTTGTCTTTCTGTTATTTGTTGATCGCTTAAATTATGGAAGTAGTTGTTAATTGGAAAAGTGTTCATTATTACAGTATCCTTTGTTTGTTGAATGGGAGGTTATTTTAATCACGCACTGTACAAATTAATCATGTTAATCATGATCTGCTTTCACCAAAATAGCTTGTTTCAGGTGACGACTAATTATATTTTTACCGATAAACTAGCCGTGGGGTAGGGGTTTAGCAGTGCTAAACCCCTACGATCAATATGGTTTTCCCGCTATACATATTTAAGATTTTCTGTCAATGCGTAAGTCCTAACAGCTTAACTTTAGGACGGGAAGGATGTATCAGTATCACCTTCATTAATCGCTGCTAAATCAGCTAAAATTTGTAACCAGGTGGGAATTGCTAACTCTCGTGGTGAGTCACCAGCCGCAATATATCTGAGTAGTTCTTCTTTTTTAGATAGGTTTTGTAAACTGGGAATAATTTGATCTAAAATTCCATTTAGTTCTGTATTGACTTGCTGGTTCACTTCACTAACATACTGGACAAGATGCAGACTTGCGCTAGTAGTAATTTCATCTCGCAAACGTAAAACAAAAAGTTGATGACTTCCTGTTTTAGCTGAATTTGGGTTTCTTTCTGGCGACCAATCAAATATTTGTCCAACGTGATGTTTTTCATCTCGTCGCGCTAGAGGAAAGATCGTTTCTGGAGATATTGATTGTTCGTTGTTACTGATTTCTCCCACAATTGCTTCTTTCCATTTCTGCGGGTCGCATCCTAAGAACAGTTTATAGAATAAATCTGCTGCTTCTACACCAAATTTTTCTTCTATTTGTTGTTCCATTTCTGGATGGATAATTGCTTGTAAATGTTCCCGTTCTGAGGTTATTTGATTGGCTAATTTACTTAATAAGTCTACCACGGCTTGACGCAAGCGATCGCGCGCAAATTCTTCTACTTCTCGCACGGTCTTTTCAAACTCTGGATAAAAGTCATCACTCTTGGTTGGTAAGGAACTGTTACCCCTATTTCCTCGGTCAAATAATTTCCCGGCTGCACCTTTGGTTTCTGCTAAGGTAATTGTCCCATTTTGGGCTTTATTAAATAGTAATGTCCACTGACTCCAATTCAAAATTCTCAAGGTTAATTCATCTTTAATCACATCACTGACAATAATTCCCCGTCTGTCTTTGAGTGGTTCTTTTCCTAAATCTTTTTGAAAGTTTCTATAGGTTTTATCCAAACTTTCTAAAGCTAAAGACAATTCAATCAAAGCCGGACTTTCTACGGTGGGGATACCTTGTTCATGAATTTGTTCTACAATTTCTTTTAGTTGTTCTTGTTGTTGACGCAATCCATCTGCTGCCCGTTTTGTATCTTCATGTAACTGTCTTAATCCGTGGTTAGCAACATGGGTTTGAATCAACTCTCGCAGTTTACTAATACCTCCATCTTGGGCGAAATAACCTAATTGTCTACCTAGTTGATTGCGTCCATCAAAGAATAATAAGCGTTCACTCAATCGTTCCCATTTCTGTTGTAATCGCTTTGAACGATCTAGATATTCAGGATAATCTAAATTAGCAAGAAATTCTTCAGAACCAGCCTTAACTGTAGTAGAACGTTTAGCTAATTCTGCTAAACCCAATAAAGGGGATAATAAAACAATTCTATCTTTTTGAGTAGTAAAAGCTTCCGCCCCATCAATGATAGTTTCCAGAACTTTGATTCTGTCAAATACCATTTCTGTTTGTACAGGTTGAGGGTTAGGAATTTCTTGAATTAGTAGATCTAATTCTCTTTCTCCACCCTCACTTTCTAAAGGTAGTTGATCAAATCTTCCCACACCGACCAGAATCAGATCCTTGAGGTCTTGTCCTGGTCGTTGTTGCTGCATCATCGTGAAGATTTTGTTAGCGCGATCGCTCCCTGGTGATTTACCATTAAGTAACACTAAAATTGTCTGCACCTGCGCCAATTCTCGCAAAGATAAAAAGGTATCCCTAGCGCCAGAATTAGCCGCCCCCAAACCAGGGAAATCCAACAACACAAACTCCGAAGCCCCAGATATATCCCAAATTTCCCGTGATATTTTTACCTCAATATCCACACGACGAATTAAAGGAAAGCTATTTTGTAATAACTTACTTTGTAAAAATTGGGGTGGACTAGGTAAGCGGATATGCGCTGGTGGTAAATCATCAAAGTTGAGAACTTGGACAGCCATCGGCATTTGTGCTAGTTGCAATCCTTCATGGGCTGTGATACTATCAATCTGGTAAGACCTACCGCAAAGTGCTTCACCATAAGCCTGATAAGCCCGCAAAAATAACACCAACTCCCGCAATAAATACCGTAATTCTAAATTATTAGAACTCTTCCAAGCCTCTTCACACCAACCAGTAATATCTTTTCCGGTTTTAATTTTAGAAATTGTTAAAGGTGTAATTCCTGCTGCTGTAGCCCTTTGAATTGCTTCCCCCAACATGAAGTGTAAACACTCGTTTACCCCTTCATGGGACAGATACTCAATGGCGTAATTATCCACTTGGGTAGTGACAAAACCATCTTGGGGTTTGAGGTGAATAGCGGTGACATTTCCTGTGGTGGGGTTCTCGTTCACCGGTAAAGCATCTGCATAACCAATTAAAGCACCAAGCAGCAAAGTTTTACCGCTACTAAATTCTCCCATTACGCCGATTTTCACGGGAGAGGTAGCCAATTCTACTGTTTTCTCAGCCGCTTCCCGTAAACGCACTAAACAATCATCTAGACTAGCGGGAACCCAATCTTCCTGTTGGGAAGGGTGTTCAGGTACTGAGTCAATTTTTCTGAGAATAAATTCGCCGTACTCTTTAAACCTGGCCAGGTTGTCTGGTTCCATAGAGTAGTTTCCTGTTTTAGTTAAATTGCTGTCCGCTTTATAACACAAAAGGGGCAAAAAATGACTTATTCATGCAACAAGAAGGGAAGGGAAGAAAGATTTTTTTATCTTTGCTTGTAACCGAGTATACTCAATATGATAAAAAAATTAAATTTTTCAAAAATACTTAATCCTTTGACAGAATAGAATAGAGGTTTAACAATTGATAGAATCTATTATATTTTGTAGGGTGCGTCAGACCCGATAATTTAGAATATGACAGATTTTCTCTATCTGACGCACCGCACCAATAAAGTAAGTTGCTAGTTAGATACAATAAGGTGCGTCATAAACTTAAAATCACTGATTTCAGCCTAAATTATTCTGTCTGACGCACCCTACAGTCCACTTTGACAGGATAAAATAGAGGTTTAACATTACGCTTAACCACTACCCACGGTTCAATTTTTTGTAATTTCTAAAAGTTTTAGGAATTACGCATTGATAGAATCTATTATCTTTTGTAGGGTGCGTCAGACCCAATAATTTAGAATATGACAGATTTTCTCTATCTGACGCACCGCACTAATAACGTAAGTTGCTAGTTAGATACAATAAGGTGCGTCATAAACTTAAAATCACTGATTTCAGCCTAAATTATTCTGTCTGACGCACCCTACAGGCTAATATCGCATGACAAAAGACTGAAACTGCATTTTTTGGAGTGCGCTATCCCGTGGGTAATTCCTGGTATAGCTAATCCTGCTTTATATTTGTTGCTGATTGTGCTGTAACCAGTTTTCTAAATCCCCAAGCACGGAAAAGTCTAATAAATCCTCAGCAAGTGTCTCTGTTTGTTCTCTGGTTAACTGCTGGATTTGTGGTAATAAAACATCAGGGACTTTTCTAAACCGTCGTTTTAATTGTCGGATAACAAGCATTTTCTCTGCTTCTTCCTTCCATTCTCTCACAGCCCTTGGTTCTTCTGTTATCGGTTCTAACATGGCTTCTATTTCCTCTCTACTGAGTTTGGTAAGTCTGTAAACAATGATTGTGGTTACTAAATCTATTATCGCTTGTTTATCTAGGTTGTCTATCTCCGTATCTCTGGCTTTTGCTATCAAAAATTTTGCGGCTTCTACTGCTTTGGTTTTGGGAGTAGTCGTCAACAACATTAACCCTATTCCTAAAGGTTGTGTTTTTAAGTCCCCTAATTCATTCAGATATATTCTTTTGACTTTGTAACTGTCTATCAATACATCATGAATTAAGTAATTAGATGGTTCTAAACTACGAGAAGGGAAAATTAATACTCCAAACCAGTTATCATAACGAACTTTATGACGATAAAGAAATGTCATCAGTTCAGTAAAAAACCGATGATACAAGTCTTCGTCTTCTTGAAATTGTACTTCAGCAAAAAAGGCTATTTTCGGGTTAGCATGATCAGGTGGTAGAAATACTCCATCAATTCTAAATGCTGTTTCTTTGACTTCTATGGAATCAAATTGATATTTTTCTGCTTCTAGTGGTTTTTGATCTACCAGTTCAAATAATAAACTAGGAAATTGCTTAAATAATTTGTAGAAAATCGAATCACGTCGCATAATTTACTTTTTTTAGGAGTTACGCATTAACAAAATCTATTACATAAGGATGATGGATTTTATCTATTGTAGGGTGCGTCAGACCCAATAATTTAGCAAACAATAGATTTTTTCTATCTGACGCACCGCACTAATTTAGATGAAGTCAGATGCGTCAGAATCTTAAAATTAGTGATTTTAGCCTAAATTATTCTGTCTGAAGCACCCTACAGATTTTTATGTATTATTTGCTAGGATCAAAGGTTTTACTTAAATTGATTTAGTAATTTAAATTACTTGCAGTTCTACTGATAACTGATACTGGGAACTCTATTTTCAAACCCCCGTCAGTATTCATGTTATCAGAGGTTTTAGCATGAACAAGAACCATTTTTTATCCATAGCTATTTTGAGTGCAGCAGGAGTGATTTCTTACTCTTCCCCAGTGTTGGCTGATGAAATTACTTGCCGCAGTACATTAGGATCTATTACAGTTGATAATGTTCGAGTACCTAGTGGTGCTACTTGTATTTTATCTCAAACAAAAGTTAAGGGCAATATAAAGGTAGAATCTAATGCAACACTCAGAGCCAGTAAAGTAAATGTAAATGGTAACATTCAGGCTGAGTATGCAAAAAATGTGGTTGTTGATTCTAGCTCGGTGATTGGTGGTAATATCGAAATTGACGAATCAGAAGCAGCAACTATTGTCAATTCCCGAATTAATGAAGACCTAGAATTTGATGAAAATTCTGCTAATTTAGTCGCAAGGGGCAATACCATTGGTGGTAATTTGGAGGCTTTTAAAAATACAGGAGGACTTGCCATTATTAATAATAGAATTAATGGTAATCTGCAATGTAAAGAAAATCGTACTGCACCAAGAGGAAGAGGTAATATTGTCAAAGGGAATAAAGAAGATCAGTGTTCCCGACTATAGTTATAAGTAAGTTCTTCAAAGTTTGAAGCATACTGCATATTTTTTCTATACAGTGGCTAAAATTGAAATGTTAACTCACTTAACTCTATCCATATTTTGGCTACTGTATCCTGTTCTCGTTGTCATCAAAAAATTGATAGTCAAGCTATCATCTGTCCCCATTGTCGCTTAACTCTAAAAGCCTACGGTCATCCTGGCATTCCTTTACACCGTGCTACAGGAGATAATTATCTTTGTCCTAGTTGTATCTATCATGTTGATGATAGTTGTAATTTTCCCCAACGACCTGATGCTAAAGATTGTACTCTCTATGTAAGTCTGGAAGATCAGAAATTAGAGTTGGAAGCGGAACGTAATTCATCACGCTTGAGTACAAGTTGGAAAAGGTTGCTAATTCGTTATCAGTTTTTGATCTTGATTTTAGCTTTATTGTTGGTTTGTTTTTTGATTGCTTTGTTAAGTTATTAATCTTTTTTTCACGCAGAGGCAAGCCAGTGCGTTGGGCGGGTTCCCCGACTTGTAGCAACTGGCGCGCGGAGAGTGGTTTATTGTATTAGTTGCTGGAAGCGTGGATCATTGGTAATGTCGTCAAAGTCTATGTCTGTTACTGCTTCTTCTCGATATTTGGGGTTGAGTTGAATTGCTGTTTGTAGGTTTTCTACTGCTAGTTCGACTCGTCTTTGTAGTGCATAACAGGCGGCTTTGTTGTAGTAGGCTATGCTATAATCTGGATCTAGTTCTAGTGCTTGGTCGAAATTAGCGATCGCTTCGTCGTCTCTTCCCAATCTCACTAGGGTATAACCCCGTTTATTCAAGGCTTTGGGGGAATCGGGTTGGAATTTTAATACTTGATCAAAGGCTGCGATCGCTTCGTCATACTGTTCTAATTCTATCAGAGAAAGTCCACAATTTAACCATGCTACGTGATCTTCTGGTTGAATTTTAACGGCTTGCTGAAAACAGTTAAATGCTTCTTCATGTTTTCCCAAGTTCCCAAAGGCTACACCTTGATCACACCATGCTTGATGGTAGTCTGGCTTGATTTTAAGCGCTTTTTTGTAGATAGCGATCGCTTCTTCATAGCGTTTTAATCTACTCATCACTATACCACATTTCAACCAAATTACAGGATCATCACGCTGGATTTTTATGGCTTGTTGATATGCTACTAAAGCATCTGCATAAAGTTTTTCAGCAAAAAGTCTATCTCCTTCTTGAATTTGATCATCAGCATTCACTTTTGGTATTTCTTCTGGGCTAGGTTTCAAAGTATGATCAGCCAATTTCTGTAAAATTGAATCTTTCCGTTGTTGTGCATCTAATTGTAGTTCGGAAAGTTGATTAACAAACTCAGTTTCTAATTTTTCTATTTTATCTAAAATCAACATTTTTTGTTGTTCAGCATTTTCTTGTAATTCAGAAAATTGAGATACAAACTCTAATCCAGATTTTTCTAAGTTTTCCAAAAGTAGCTGTTGACGTTGTTGAAATTCCAACTCGAATCCTGATTGTAAATCTAGCAAACTTGCCAAAATATTATCTTTTTGGGTTTGAACATCTCCTTGAAAACAAGATAATTGAGTTATAAAGTCTAACTGAAGTTTAGCTAAATCTGCCAAATTATCATCTTTTCGTTGTTGAACTTCAGAACGTAATTCAATCAATTGAGATGTAAACTCACTACGAGATTCTTCAATAATTGCTAAATTATTATCTTTTTGTTTTTGAACTTCAACTAATTGAGATGTCAACTCAGCCACGGATTGTTCGATAATTGCCAAATTATCATCTTTTCGTTGTTGAACTTCAACCAATTTAGACGTAAATTCAGCACTGGATTTTTCTAAATCTGCCAAATGATGATCTTTCTGCTGTTCAACTTCAGAGCGCATTTCCAGCAATTGCAATGTAAATTCAGTTAGGGATTTCTCGATAATTCCTAAATCATGATCTTTGCGTTGTTGAATACCAGAACGCATTTCAACCAATTGGGCTGTAAATTCAGCCAGGGAATTTTCTATATTAGCACCAGCAATATCTTTTTGGTTTTGAATATTTGAATGCAATTCACTTAACTGCAAAACCAGATCATCGGTTATTTTTTGGAAATTATCAAAAATTCTATTTCTCTGATTTTTAGAATCCAAATCCAATTCAGATTCTAATTTATTAAGATTTTGTTTAACAGACTGGATTTCTGTTTCTAATGTAATTAAAAATTGTTGTTTTACCTGAGCAACTTCAGATAATAAACCAGCTATATTTTCTTGTTCACCAATTATATTTTGCCTCAAAGCCTCAGCTTGTAACACTAATTCATCATTAATAATTCTTGCTTCTTCCTTCACACTCGTTAACTGATTTCGTAATTCTTCCATTCCCCCCAACTGGTTTATAGCCCGATCAACAATTTCTCGAATTGCGGCTTTTCGTAATAGCCATAAAGAAGCGATAACAGCCACAGGAAATAAACTCAATATAGTTAACCAAACATTTAAGAGAGTAGTTGTCTGGTTAAAATTTGCTTCCATTTGCCTTTCTGCACGAAGTCGCGTCAATTCCTCCCGTTCCTGATTGGATATAATCTGAGTGGGGGTAACGGTAGTCGTAGGTTGTCCATAGACAAAACCAGCCCACAGCAGCAACGGTGAAAGTAAAACTGCACCTTTCCCCGCCAAAGTTAAGACTAATTGGTTTTTGTTCTGCATGACAACCTTCCTCGTCCGTTGGTTAATTTTTCAAGTGGAGTGCTTATATCCAATCTACAGAAGATATTCTAAATATAGCGGTTTTTAGTTGGATGAAATACATCATAGCCTCGTCCTCCCTTGCAATCATCTATGTATGGTAAAAAGATGAAATACATCATAGCCCCCTCCTCGCTTGCGGGGAGGGGGTTGGGGGTGGGGTTCTCAAACCGCTATAGTTAGAATTAATCTTGGCTGCAAAGCTATTTTTCAGGCTAAAACATAACTAACTCCGTAGGAAATACCGATGAACCGTTCAAAAATAGTTGCTATTGTTACAGGTGCGTTTTCTATACTTTTGGCTGTTATTTACCTAATTGTTGTGCAATTACTTGACTATCGCGACATGAAACCCGCACCTATTAGCCAACTTGATCCACCGATAATTGTATTATTTTTGCCAAACAGTCAAATGGAAGTAAAATTTTAGGAATAGACTATCATATAGGATTTACGCACTGTACAAAATGCAGATGATATGTATGAACAAAATTGCCTAGTTTCAGGCTTTTGGAATCGGACAGTTAGTGCTATTGTATCTCACTATATTATGTTGTAGAGATTTTTAAATTCAGCGAATTTTAAGCTGTGTTTATCTGGAATGCCTCTTTTTGCTGATGTAGTCACAGTAGAACAGTATTTTCCCAAACTCTTTTTTGTCTCACGCTTAGGGTGCGAAGACGTAAAGAGGAGTATAGGGAGAAAGAGTTTTATTGTAGGTATGATTATTATGAATCAGGAATACGAAGTGCGGTGCCAACATTTTGCTTGTTTGAAGGAGAAGTACCAAGCTCATAAATATCAGGATTGTTCTCCTTCTAGTCTACTGTATTTGATTCTACGAAAAGCTGATTTAGGATTAGAACTCAGTAATATAGAATTAGATTGGTTACAAAAAAATCAACTCACAAAAACAACTGAAATTATTTGGCTAGACAAATTTAGAAAAGGCGAACTCAAAAGGCTAGAAGATGAATTTTCTCAGTTGAAAGCTAAGTATAGAATTACTAAATCTTGGGAATCGTCATTAAACAGTTTTCTATATCCCATACTTTGGAAACTTAATTCAGAAGGTATTTTAAGCGATGTAGAACTTGAACTATTGCAACATAATAATCTATTTCAAATAGTTGAACTTGCTCAAAGCATAAAACATTTCGCTGACTTGAAACAGAAATATCAAGCTAATAAATATCAAGATTCATTTCCTGACCAGATACTCTATAAAATTCTCAAAAAATTAGATAAATTTCAACCTTTGGATGATCCTGAATATGAATGGCTGCTAGATAACGAGTTGCTGGAAACCATAGAAATATTTGAACAACAAGATTCAGAGAGGAAAGCAACATTTATTCAGTTAAAACAAAAGTACAAGGCTACTAAACATTCTGATGTATCCCCCTCTAGTCAATTATATGAAATATTGCAAAAACTAGAGCAAAATCAAAAGCTAAATCAACATAATTTAGATTGGTTGAAAAATGAACACCTGACAGAGACAATTGAGATTGCCAAAGAACTTGAAATCAAAAAAGAATTTATTGCATTAAAGAAAAAATACAAAGCAGAAAAATATATAGATTTATCACCCTCTAATCATCTATATACTATTTTGAAAAAATTTGATTTAGGACATCCTTTAAGTAAGGATGATTTGGATTTTCTGCAAAAAAATCAATTAATAGATACATTAATTATCGCTAAGGATAAGTATGCTACCAGTTTAAAAACCAAAGCAGAATTAGAACAGTTTTTAAATGATTCAGAAATTGAATGGTTGCACAATAATAAACATGAAGACATTATTGCTTTCGCTAAAAATAAGCAATTTATAGCACTTAAAAGAAAGTATGGATTGATAGATCCTTTATTGCCTCTAGAGCCATTTTATGCTATTATGATCAAATTAGAAAAAAGAGAAAGGTTAGATCCTGTATTAGTTTTTCGGCTTATGGATGAGGGACTTTTATCTCGTGGTGGGAAGATTGCTATTGCATATTACAGACTAGAAGCTGAGTTTTCTGAACAGGAATTAAAACGGACTGGAAATAAATGGAATATACCTACAGCTAGTAGTTATTGGCGCAAAGCAAATGAAGCTGAATTGGCTTTAAAACTTACTAATTTAGACTTAGCAAAAATCACAGAAAATAATCTCAAATCAGCCATTTTAGTCACTAGAGGAGCAGCATTAAGAGATATTAATGAATTAAATGATGCAGAAGACTGTGCGAGAAAAGCTATTGAATATCAGCCAGATAGCCATCAACCTTATACATTAATGGGTGCTATTTGTTATGATAAAAATAACCATGAAGAAGGTGATTATTGGTTTGAACTAGCTGTTGAAAATGGTGCTGAAACTGAAGATATAGATGCTGAAAGAAAACGAATAATCAAAAGTACAAAAGATGAACAAAAACGACATGAGGCAGCAGAGTATCTTTTGAAAAAAGATCCAAAAAGATATGCTTGGGCTAAAGATTATCTAAAAAAGCAAAAAAATAAAACCTAAAAAATATAACTTCAACAATGACAATCTAGGCTATACCATACTGGATATAGAGATGTTCCATAAAATATCTCTATATTAAACATGGAGTGAAATTGAATATGGGTTTCCTATAACCCTTGTAGAGACGGTACATGGAACATCTCTACATTCTTTTCTGGAGATGTCTATTGTTATAGCAAACCCAAATTATTCGTGAACTATAAGATCCCCGACTTCCTAGAAAATTTGGGGATTTGAATCTTATAAAATATTCCTTTTTATCAATTATCTAGGGTTGCTATATTATGATAGTATACTTTATACTAAAACTAATTAAATATGGATTTTATCACCCTTTTAGGATTCGCAGCAGGTTTATTAACCACTATCGCCTTTTTACCACAGATGTTTCAAACCTGGAAGACAAAATCAGCTAAAGATGTTTCCTTCGTGATGCTGATTACATTTATGACGGGTTTGTTTCTATGGTTAATCTATGGAATCATTCTTGGTGCTGTACCGATTATTATGGCTAATGGCGTGAGTTTATTTTTCAATTTCATTATTCTCTGGTTAAAAATTAAATATAAATAAGGATTTTCATTTATCTGGGTTACAATTAAATATAGATCACCTTTTTAATAAACCTGTGACATCATCTGTATTTGACTCTGAACGCCTTCTATTTACCCCTGCAAACCCGAATAATGACGCTATCCCCTTAATTTTTGCTTTTCCTAATGAGTACACGGTGGGGATAACTAGCCTTGGCTATCAGGTGGTTTGGGCGACTTTAGCCATGCGTGATGATTTACAGGTAAGTCGTTTATTTACAGATACTCAAGAACAACTTCCTAGACAACCGGAAATACTTGGTTTTTCTATGTCTTGGGAATTAGATTATGTGAATATTTTTAATCTTTTGGAATCTTTAGGAATACCCCTCCGGGCAAGTTTGCGGAATAAACAACATCCCCTTGTTTTTGGTGGTGGTCCAGTTTTAACAGCTAACCCTGAACCATTCGCTGATTTTTTCGATCTGATTTTATTGGGAGATGGTGAAAATCTTTTAGGGGATTTTATTGATATTTATAAAGAAGTTAGAAACGCTGATAGAGAAACACAATTAAAAAGATTAGCGCAAGTTCCAGGAATTTATGTTCCGAGTTTGTATGCGGTAGAATATAAAAGTAAAGATGGAGAAATAAAATCTATTAATCCCCTTTTACCGGAAATTCCCGCAATTATCCAAAAGCAAACTTACCGGGGAAATACTCTTTCGGCTTCTACTGTGGTGACAGAAAAAGCCGCATGGGAAAATATTTTTATGGTGGAAGTGGTGCGGAGTTGTCCCGAAATGTGTCGCTTCTGTTTAGCAAGTTATCTCACCTTACCTTTTAGAACAGCGAGTTTAGAAAATTCTTTGATTCCCGCTATTGAACGGGGTTTAAAAGTTACAAATCGTCTGGGTTTATTGGGTGCTTCTGTAACTCAACATCCTGAATTTACCGAATTATTAGATTATATTAGTCAACCAAAATATGATGATGTGCGGTTGAGTGTTGCTTCGGTAAGAACAAATACAGTAACAGTACAGTTAGCTGAAACTTTGGCAAAAAGGGACACGCGATCGCTTACCATTGCCATAGAAAGTGGTTCCGACAAGTTACGCCAAATCATCAATAAAAAGTTATATAACGATGAAATCATCCAAGCAGCCATTAATGCTAAACTAGGAGGGCTGTCTAGTTTGAAACTTTACGGAATGGCGGGTATTCCTGGGGAAGAAGCAGAAGATTTAGAAGAAACAGTGGCGATGATGAAAGCCGTTAAAAAAGCTGCTCCTGGTTTGCGGTTAACACTGGGATGTAGTACCTTCGTACCCAAGTCACACACGCCTTTTCAATGGTTTGGGGTAAACAAGCAAGCGGAAAAAAGATTACAATTTTTACAGAAAAACCTAAAACCCCACGGAATAGAATTTCGACCAGAAAGCTATAATTGGTCAATTATACAGGCTTTATTATCCAGGGGCGATCGCCGAATTTCCCATCTGCTAGAATTAACTCGTGACTTAGGTGACTCATTGGGTAGTTACAAACGTGCGTTCAAACAACTCAAAGGACAAATGCCCGACTTAGATTACTACGTTCACAGCAATTGGTCAACCGAACAACTTTTACCTTGGAATCACTTGCAAGGACCCCTACCTCAGTCTACACTAATAAAGCATTTGAATGAAGCTACCAGTCATTTTCGCTCATCTTCTCAACAGTGATTGCTAAGATACTCTCCGCGCCTCTGCGTCTCTGCGTGAGACAAAAAATCAAGGATAATATTCAAAAATGCAAAACACATCCGAATTTTACTGCGCTTATTGTGGTGAAACAAACTTAACCTTTATCGACCTAAGTGGAGGAAATCAACAGTCTTACGTTGAAGATTGTCAGGTTTGTTGTCACCCAAATATTTTGTATGTGCGCGTTGATGAAGATACACTAGATATTGAAATAGATACAGAATACGCAGGTTAGAGTTTAGATTTTTTCCATGCTGCATTTTAAACATTCCTCAATTATTAACGCACCAGTAGAAGTAGTTTGGAAATTTCACGAAAGACCGGATATTTTACAGCTACTAACCCCTCCTTGGCAACCAGTCCAGGTACTTCGTCGGGAAGGAGGACTGAATGAGGGTGCAATTACAGAATTTCGGCTGTTTGTTGGTCTGTTACCCTTGACTTGGTTAGCGCGTCATACTGAATATAAAGAATATTCTTTATTTACTGATAAACAGATATCGGGACCCTTTGAGTCTTGGGTACATCGCCACGAGTTTACAGCAGAGAATGGTAAAACTAGATTAACTGATAATATTTCTTATTCTATGCCTGGCGGTGATGGAGTGGAATTTCTCAGTGGTTGGTTATTACAGGTGCAGCTAGAGGCAATGTTCCGCTACCGCCATTATATCACAAAAAGGGAATGTGAGTAAAATTAAGGCAGAAGGTAATGGAGTTTTAGATAGTCTAAAAATTTTCTTTGGAGTACAAATATTTATGGAAGTTAGAGAAATTAAAATTTGTGTAGATGCGGAAGCAGCAAAACTCTATGAATCAGCCATACTTGCTGACCGTCAAAAGATCGATGCTATCCTAAGCTTGAGGCTCAAGGAACTCGCCAGAAAGCGTAGACCACTTGAAGAAGTAATGAACGATATTAGCCGTAAAGCAAAAGCAAGAGGACTTACCCTAGAAATGGGGATTTAAACCCACGGAGGTGGGTTTTGTCTGTTTAGAAGCGGTTTCTAACCGCCCCTTTAAGGTTATTACAGATGCAATTAGAGGCAATGTTCCCTTACTGTCATTATATCACAAAAAGGGCATGACGAGTTTCGCGCAGGGCTTTGTGGTCGAAGTCTTGGGAAAACTGAATTTGTCCAGCAAGGTCTAGAAGGTTTTTCTTGCGGCGCGATCGCAGAAGTTCATGCAGAGCAAGTTTAATCAATTCTTCTTGAGCGTTGAGGTTGGTGAGTTGGAGGGCTTCTTTGAGAAGGGATTCGTCAAGATTAAGAATGATTTGCATAGGATAGCTATTGGAAAATTAAGTTTTAGAGGCGAATAGGTTTCGGTCGGGGAAGCCGCTACGCACCATCTCTGTATAGGTGACGTTTCTAGCTACCCCTTTAATTTTAAATCATCTAACTTTGATCTAAACGCAGGACGGCCATAAATGCTTCTTGGGGTACATCTACTGTACCTACAGATTTCATCCGCTTTTTACCTTTTGCTTGTTTTTGCAAGAGTTTCTTTTTGCGGCTGATGTCACCACCGTAACATTTGGCTAAAACGTCTTTCCGTAAAGCGGGGATATGTTCACTGGCAATTACTTTACTACCAATGGATGCCTGAATGGGAACTTTGAATTGATGACGGGGGATGAGTTCTTTGAGTTTTTCAGCCATTGAACGACCAACGTTGTAGGCTTTGTCGCGGTGGACAATCATGGCTAGGGAATCCACGGGATCACCGTTAATCATGATATCCAATTTAACCAAGGGATTTTCCCGGTAGCCAATTAGATGATACTCCATGCTGGCGTACCCGCGCGATCGCGATTTCATTTGATCAAAAAAGTCGGTAACAACTTCCGCTAACGGTAACTCATAGGTTAGGGTAGTCCGTCCTTGGGTGAGATATTTCATATCTTTGAACACACCACGGCGATTTTGTGATAATTCCATCAAAGTCCCAACGTAAACTTCCGGCGTAATCATTTCGACTTTGACGTAGGGTTCCTCAATTCTTTCCCGCTCGTTGGGTGAGGGTAATCGGCTAGGATTATCTATGTATAACTCTTCTCCTTTGACGGTGATGACCTTGTAAACCACCGAGGGGGCTGTAATGATTAAATCTAGATTATACTCCCGTTCTAGGCGTTCCTGGACGATTTCCATGTGCAGTAAACCCAAGAAACCACAACGGAAACCAAACCCCATCGCACTAGATGTTTCTGGTTCGTATTGCAACGCGGCATCGTTGAGCCGGAGTTTTTCTAAGGCTTCCCTTAAATCCTCGAATTGGTCGGCATCTATGGGGAACATCCCACAAAATACCATTGGGTTCGCTTCCGTATATCCAGGTAGGGCTTCTGTAGATTTTGATTTAGCTAAAGTAATGGTATCGCCTACCCGTGCATCAGCTACCGCTCTAATTGATGCTCCTAAATAACCTACTTCCCCAGCGTGTAGTTCTTCGACTTGCTTTTGACTGGGAGAGAGAACACCTAACTCATCAATATCGTATTCTTTACCGGATGCCATTAAGTAGATGCGATCGCCCTTTTTGACTGTTCCATCCATTACCCGGAAATAGACAATTACACCACGGTAACTATCATAATAGCTATCAAATATCAAAGCCCGTAAGCGATCGTTAATCTTGTCTGCTGGTGGTGGGACTCTCTCGACAACCGCCTCTAAAATTTCAGGAACACCAATTCCCTCTTTAGCAGAAGCCAGAATTGCTCCACTACAATCTAAACCAATAATTTCTTCAATTTCCCCAATTACCCGGTCTGGTTCTGCTCCTGGTAAGTCAATTTTATTCAAAACTGGGATAATTTCTAAATTATGCTCCAGCGCCAAATAAACGTTAGCTAGGGTTTGCGCTTCTACACCTTGGGACGCATCTACTACCAACAGCGCCCCTTCACAAGCTGCCAAAGAACGGGACACCTCATAGGAAAAATCCACGTGTCCTGGAGTATCAATTAAGTTTAACACATACTGCTGACCATCTTTAGCAGTATAATTCATCCGGGCAGCTTGCAGCTTAATTGTAATGCCACGCTCCCGTTCCAGATCCATGTTGTCGAGAAACTGTTCCTTCATTTGTCGGTCTTCTACAGTCCCAGTGGCTTGTAGTAGGCGATCGGCGAGGGTTGATTTTCCGTGATCAATATGAGCAATGATACAGAAATTGCGAATGCGAACTGCGGGAACGTCAGTCATATACTAATTTTTGCTTGAGCAGCAACCAAAGTGAAAGCTATTTACTTCATGTATTTTAACCCAAGTTGCTAGTTAGGAATTAGGAGTCAGGAGTCAGGAGTCAGGAGAAAGAATCAATTGCTTTGAGCATATTTTTGTGAAGGTCTATCGTTAGCCGGTGGCAATCATTAACCAGGGGGGTACAATAGATTGGGATATAAATTCAAGTACGTTTGGACTCATGGGTAATTGCCCAAATTTGCTGATTTAACAACAAAATTTCTAGACAAGAAGCTCTTGTCTAAGGAGTTATAGGAAAATTACCATTTAAAACCTGACATTTTACCTTGGTATTATTTCGGGAAATAATGTAGCTTTACAAAAAGCCGGAATTATACAGCAGGAGTCAGGAGTCAGGAGTCAGGAGTCAGGAGAAAAACTGGCTTTGTGTATAGGTTTCAATTTAAATTCTGTACCTCATTGATCTGCAATCTGCTGTAAATATAACTGCTAGACAAGGCTGTGGATAAAACAACTTCAGAGCATCTAAACCTATGAATACACAAGAAAACCCTACCAATCTGGAAAGTAAATACGCTGATAAGGTAGAAATCGCTCTCCACTTAGATTCCGAGTTATTAGAGCAAATTCAGCATCTTACCAATGACCCTAGTAAAGTAATTGAGGTAGCAATTCGTCAATGGTTACGGGGTGATGCCATTAGAGATGATGAGCTAACGCGCAATCCTGTGCGGACACCTGTTCCCCCTAGAGGTGAATGGAATGATTGAAATAAGCTGTTAACTAATGCTTGTTCATTCTTAAATGATAAAAATTGTAAAATTTAATGCTCTAGATTCCTGAAAAGTCAAAAATACATAATCGAAAGTGTGAAAGCTGTAAAACTTTATGCCAAAATTTAAACAGCTTTAGTACAAGCACGGTAGAAAGCCATTTGTCTATCCAACTCGATTAAATGACTATTACTGCGAACACCCAATTGCCAAATTTATTTCCTCAGAATCTGGAATCTATCACCCGCATTACTGATGGCTTATTACCAACTCTAGGAGCGGAGTTGGTTTATATGCAAGATCGGTCAGGGCGTTATCTGACATTTTATTGTCAGCATAGCGAACTCTTGGGATTCAAGACTGAGAAAATAGTTGATTTGCTGAATGAAAATCAAGAATTTATGCCGGTTGATCAGGTCGCTTATTTGGAGCAATTACGCCGGATTTTAACCAGTTTAGTGCCTGAAAGAGTTCAGTGTTGGTTTAAGTGCCGTCAGCAGTTATTAGAGTTGGATTTGACAATTACTCCGATTATGCCAAGGGTGGGTCAAGGGGCAACTACGGTTTTGGTGATGGGTAGGTTATTGTCAACCAAGAGCAACACCAAAGAGGGGAAGCGGGGATCAAAAACTCCGAAATCATTAGATTTGACTGGGACTTTGCCTACGGGAACACGCAATGTGCCGCAGGTATCACAGCAACACCAAAAAATATTAAATAAAATCACCAGAAATATCCGCCGCACACTGGATCTAGATGTTATTTGGCAGCGTACAGTTGATAGTTTGGGTAGGGTACTAAAGTTACAACGCTGTATTATTTGTCCTTACCAACCCTCTAACTTAACGGTGCGGGTAGTGGCAGAATATCGACAGTCTGGGCTAAATCCCTTACTGGGATCAGAAATAGAGCTATCTTCTGAACCAGCTTTTGTGAAAGCTTTAACGACCCTTGAACCAGTGATGGCTGAGGTATCTAATTATATTAATGGGAAACAAAAGAAAATTTTGCTGGTGGCTACTTGTTACCAAGACCAAGCTAATGGGTTAGCGGCTTTGGATTTTACAGAGGAATGCTACCCTTTGACAGATGGGGAGTTAGAATTAGTCAAGGAAGTGGCAGATCAGTTAGGAACAGCGATCGCTCATGCTACTTTATATAAGGAACTAGAAGCAGCTAGGCAAAAGGCCGAAGAAGCCTCCCGATTAAAAAGTGAATTTCTGGCCAATGTATCCCATGAAATTCGCACCCCCCTAAATGGCATGATTGGGTTTTTAAAGCTGATTTTAGAAGGAATGGCCGACGACCCAGAAGAACAAAATCAGTTTTTAACTGAAGCTCATCATTTATCAATTCACCTGCTGAATATCCTCAATGATATCTTAGACATTGCCAAAATCGAAGCTGGTAAAATGGTGTTAGATGTCGCACCAGTGAAGCTAAATGAGCTATTTAGTGATGTAGAAAACTTTATGCGTCCCCAAGCGGAGATGCGAAAACTCAGCTTCCAAATGCGTAAACCGCCCACCTCTGATGAAATTGTCGTTCAAGGCAATTACCAAAGATTGTTACAAGTTATGCTAAATTTGGTCGGTAATGCCATTAAATTTACCCATGAAGGTGGCGTAACCATCAGCGCCGATTTAGTCATTAAAAAAGGCAAAGGAAAATCTCAACCGCAGCAATTCCCAGGTATGGTAAAAGTGCGGGTGGCTGATACTGGTATTGGTGTTTCTTTAGATAAACAAGATAAGTTATTTCAACTATTTTCTCAGGTAGATGGTTCTCGCACTCGTCATTATGGTGGTACAGGTTTGGGGTTGACCATATCTCAAAAATTAGTCGAAGCAATGGGTGGTGAGGTGCATTTCTATAGTCTAGGGGAAGGATTAGGTTCAACGGTAACTTTTACTGTGCCATTGTATCAACAGCCGGTAATTTTTTCTCCTAGTGAATCTGATTCATAAGTAGTCGGACAAAATTAAATTCATTTGTTGAAAGAGGGAACAAGGAACAGTAAATTCATCTTATTTCTCCCCTTTCCTCCTGCCTCCTGCCTCCTGCCTCCTGCTATATTTCCCCAGTTCCTTCCCGACGCTGTTTGAGTTTCATCATGATCTCTGCGTGCATTTCGCGGGTAATGGGATAAAAGAAAGTTAAAACTAAACCAATAATTAAACAAATGGTGGGTAGAGGTCCAATAGCTATGCGGATAGCGAAAAGTGCTGAATCAGGTTGTGATACCGCAGCTTGTCCGGCTACACTTTCTTTAAAACCAGATGCTTGTAAGGCATTACCAACTAAAAATAACCCAAAGGCTAACCCGAATTTTTGCAATAAAACCATGAAACCATAAAAAATTCCTTCCCGTCGTTGTCCTGTTTGTAATTCATCTAATTCAATTACATCAGGAATCATTGACCAGGGTACTAAATAAGCTGTAGAAACTCCACAACCTGCCATAATAGCCATTGCATACATCAGTAAGGGTTGATTAGGTTGTAAAAAAAATAGTCCTCCAGCAGCTATAATCCATATAGACATTCCCAGAAAATAAACAAGTTTTTTACCAACTCTTTTACTTAATGCACTCCACACAAATAACATGACTAAAGCTGTTCCTTGGACAGCAATCATTAATGTGGGTACGTCGGAATCTTTAAGCCCCATGCAGTAAACTACAAAATAGGGAATGATGCTGGCTGTGATTTGTACTCCTAACCAAGAAAATAGATATATAGCAATTACAAATAAAAAAGGTCTATTGGTGAAGACAATTTTTAACTGGGCAAAAAAGGGGATTTCCTCTGGTTCTTCTCGTTGGATACGTTGGGCTTCAAAAGCCAAAATGCGATCGCGTGTTCCATAAACGCACCAATATAATGATAAAATCGAAACTACAGCACATATACCTGCTAAAACTAAATACTGTTGTTGACTATCAGCTATTTGAGAAAATACAATTTGTGCCAAAATTAAAGATAAAATACTCCCACCAATAGAAAAGGTGAAACGAAAACTATTGAGGCTAGTACGTTCATCATAATCTTGGCTGAGTTCGGGAGTCATCGCTGTGTAAGGCAAATTCACAACGGTGAAAAATGCCTGAGAAATGATGCCAATGACTACATAATACCAAAACAATGGCCAAATATTACTACTTTGATCAGGACTAAATTGCGGTACAATCCATTGCAAGAAAAAGAAAAATCCAAAAGGTATTGCTCCATATAATAGCCAAGGCAGACGACGACCCCACCGTGATGATTTGGTTTTATCAGTCAATAACCCGATAATTGGATCGTTAATGGCATCCCAAATTTTACCAATCATCAAAATGCTACCTGCTAACCCGGCAGGAATACCAGCAACATTGGTAAAAAAAACCAGCATAAAAAATATGCCAATATTAGAAGTAATGGCAGGGCCTAAGTCTCCTGCACCATAAGCTAGTTTGGTTTTTAAATCTAATTTTCTAGTTATGGGAGTTTTGATTAAATTATCATCACCAAGAAAATCATTCATAATAATTTGCAATCATACTACAATAAAGAATTTAATTCTGTTTTCCGTACTAAGGAACGCAAATTTAATAACCTGCAATTCTGATTTAACGTGGAATGGTGCGTTACGCTGTCGCTAACACACCCTACTTTTCCTACTTTTGCACTTTATTTAATTCATATTCCTAAGTAGATGAACAGAAAAAATTAAAGGTATGTGAAGAAAACTAAAGATGTCCAAAACTCTCTTCCTGTTCCCTGTTCCCTGTTCCCTGTTCCCTGTTCCCTGTTCCCTTGCCCCAACAACAATTTTTAACGCCCACCTACTTAGCTGAAAATAACTTGTTTTAGTCTTATGTCAGACCTTTACATCTCTTGGTTAGATTATCACCAAAAAATTGAACAATTAGCAGTTAACATTTATCAATCGGGTTGGGAGTTCAACCAAATTGTCTGTTTAGCTAGGGGAGGACTGCGAGTAGGAGATATTCTCTCACGCATCTACAATCAACCTTTAGCGATTTTAGCTACTTCATCTTACAACGGAGCGGGTAAGCAAGAAAGGGGTAATTTAATTGTTTCTCCTCATTTAACCATGACTAGAGAAAAGTTAGGTTCACGGATTCTGCTGGTGGATGATTTGGTAGATTCAGGGATTACACTTGAGCAAACTGTCCCTTGGTTAAGGTCATATAGTAAGTTTCCAATTGAAGAAATTAGAACCGGTGTGATTTGGTATAAGTCTGATTCTGTGATTGTCCCAGATTTCTATGTTGATTTTTTACCGGATAATCCTTGGATTCACCAACCTTTTGAGCCTTATGAGTCGGTGAATTTAGCTGATTTAGCGGCTAAATATGGACAGGTATCAGTAAAAGCATGATTGGGGACTGTCTGATAGCGTAGCGTGGCGCAAGCCATATCAGGATGTCCAGGATTTGAGGATTTACAGGATGAAAATAGGAATTGATAACTAGCAATTTGGGTAATTACTCTAATGGTAATTCAATCACAAACTCTGTTCCTACACCCAGAGTAGAATTACATAATAATTTACCTGCGTGAATTTCTTCAACTATTTGTTTAGCGATCGCTAATCCTAATCCCGTACCTTTACTGATACCCTTAGTAGTAAATAAATGATCAAATATCTGCTCTCTCACTTCTTGAGTCATACCCGTACCATTGTCAATTATTGAAATTTTTGCCAGGTTATGTTCTAGGTTTGTATTAATAATAATCAGATTTGGACTATTCTCTATTTCTGTAAAACTGCGTCCTATATTTGATTCTTCTAGGGCATCAATGGCATTTGCTAACAAATTCATAAATACTTGATTTAATTGCCCCGGAAAACATTCCACTAGCGGTAAATCACCATAATTAGTGACAATTTCAATAGCTGGACGATTTTCGTTAGCTTTTAGACGGTGTTTAAGAATTAAAATAGTGCTATCAATACCTTCATGAATATTAAAAGCAATTTTATGGTCTTTATCTGCCCGTGAAAAGGTTCTTAAACTGGTACTAATATTAGAGATTCTCTCAACACCCAATTTCATCGAACTAATCAATTTGGGTAAATCTTCTCTGATATAATTTAATTCAATTGCTGCTATTGTTTCTTTAATAATTTGACTGGATTGAGGAAATTCTTGTTGATAAAGGTCAATTAATTTAAATAAATTTTGAATATGATATAGGGCTGGATTAATATTACCACCAATAAAGCCGATGGGATTATTAATTTCATGGGCAACACCGGCTACTAAATTACCTAAAGCCGACATTTTTTCACTTTGCACCAGTTGTAGTTGGGTTTGTTGTAATTCTCTAAAAGCCAGTTCTAACTTCTCTGCTTGCTGTTTCAGGGCAATTTGTGCCTGATGACGTTCAATTGCTACCCGTGCCATGGATGTGGCTTTCTCTAGGAGTTCACGATCATGGCTGATGGGGGTGTAAGGAAAAGAATGATACATGGCTAGAGTTGCCAGCACTCGACCATCTTCTGCAATAATTGGGGTAGACCAGCAAGATCGTAAACCGTAATCTAAGGCAATCAAGTAGTTTTTCCACAATGGGCTGGTAGCAATATCTTCTACAATTATTGGGATTTTTAGGTAAGCAGCAGTCCCGCAACAACCCACATTTACACCAATTTCTATCTTATCTACGAGCGCGCTATATCCTTGAGGTAAACTGGGTGCGGCACAACTTCGGAGTCGCTTACCATCTTCGAGTAAAAGAAAAGAACAATATACTTTTAATCTCGATTGGGATTCTATCAGTAAAGCTAGGGCTGATAATACGGTTGCCAAGGGTTTACCCTGCGCTACTAATTCTAGAATGCGATGTTGCCCATCGGATAGAGCTAAAGCTTGTTGTAATTGTTGATTTTGTTCTCTGAGTTCTGGTTCTAAGCCTTGCATGGCATTATTTGGATCTTGAAGTTCAAACAGCGATCGCTCAGAATAATCAAAGGTACTGATCTTGGACTCTGCCATAATTCAAGGATTGAATGATTATCTATTCTACCATATCTCAGTAAATTTCCTCATCCGATTAAAATAACCAAAGCCAAAGGGGGAGAGTAACTAAAGATACAATCATCCCTAGAGCGATCGCTGTCACTGTCAAATCACGGTCAAGATTAAAGGTTTCGGCTATGATCAGGGTAGCAAAGGCTGGAGGCATGGCCATTTGTAAAATTAATACCTTAGCCACCTCACCAGTAATTCCCAATAATGGTAACATACTACCCAAAATTAGGGGAACTAGAAGCATTTTAATCACCAAACTACTGGCTACTTGGGGTAATTTATGCCAAGAATTTAACTCTGAAAGACGCATTCCCATGAGAATGAGAGTTAAAGCCACAACACTCCAAGCTAATTTGTCTAAACAAAATTCTACTACAGACGGTAAAGCTACTGGGCGAAATAGCAAGCCAAATCCAAAACCCCACAAAGCCGGATTAATTAAAATCACCTGAACAATATTTACATGATGCTCAACAGTGCGACCAAACTTAGCTGCTAATATTGCTCCTAAACCATAAGCACCGAAAAGTGATCCCAATAAGTCGTAGAATAAAGCCCAGGCGAAATATTCTTTGCCCACCATTGCGAGAATAATGGGATAACCAAAGTAACCTGTGTTACCCACCATTGCAGTGAGAATCAGACTACCTTGTGTTGATTTTTCGGGAGAAGACTTAGTGAAATAGACTTGACTTTTAATCTGTAACCAGGCTAAAAATGCCCCTAATAAGATAGCTAAATGAGCGATCGCTGGTGCAATCCAAATCTGTCCAGATAAGTCTGCTTGACGCAAAAAAGCTACAACACTGAACGGTACTCCTACCCAAAACAGAAACTTACCTAAATACAAGGGAAAATGGTCAGGTAATTTCCGTCCCAATATTAATCCCAATAAAACTAATCCCACCAGTTTGAAGTATAGTTCTAAAATAATGATCAAAATTGATTATTCCTAAAATCATGAGAAAATCAGAAACATAATTTTAACTCCTCTCCTCCATAAACCAATACTATCATCCTGTAGTTGATAGTCTGATCAATACTTGGTAGAACTTGAACACAAAGGCTATTAGTTAGTAATTTACAAGTTATTTTTGTCCTATGGCTTTATTACAACATCCTTTACTGGGCGGGCGAAAAAATACACGCACAGTTGGACGCAATTTTCAACCGATATTTTTAATTTTATTCACTTTATTCATGACCTCTGGTATAGGTGTTCGTTTAGCATATTTGCAAATTGTTGAAGGGCCACGTCATCGGCAGAGGGCAGAATCAAACCGCATTAGAATGATTCCCAAGCAACCGGAACGGGGCAACATTTTTGACCGCAACGGTAAGCTACTAGCCACCACCCGCTATCCCCGGTCTGTATATTTATGGCCAATGGCACATACCAAACCAGCCTGGTCTGTAGTCGGGCCAAGACTAGCGCAAATTTTAGAAATTCCCTTAAACGAAATAGAAGATAAACTAGAGAAATCATCTACTAACCCATCTTCTCTCATTCGCATTGCCCGTGACCTGAATGAAGAACAAATTACAGTATTAAAGGAATACGAAAATGAACTCAAGGATGTAGAAATCAATACAGAAGCAGTTCGTTATTATCCCAAAGGTAGAGAACTAGCTCATATTTTAGGATACACCCGTGAACTCACCCCTGAACAATTAGAAAAAAGGAAATCGGCGGGTTATCGGTTAGGTGATGTAATTGGGCAAATGGGAGTAGAAAAAGCCTATGAAAAAACTTTGCGTGGTGAATGGGGTGGACAGCAAGTAGAAGTAGATGGTGCAGGCCGTCCCATCAGAATATTAGGAGAAAAACAAGCAAAAGCTGGTAATGATCTCCACCTAACTATAGATTTAGATTTGCAGCAAGCCGCAGATCGGGCTTTAAATAATCGCAATGGGGCAATTGTCGCTTTAGACCCCAGAAATGGCGAAGTTTTAGCCATGGTATCTCACCCCACCTTCGACCCAAATATCTTTTCTAAACAAAAACTTTCTCAAAAAGATTGGAAAACTGTGCAAGGAGATGAGCATCCTTTGGTTAATCGCGCTTTGAGTGTGTTTCCACCGGCCAGTACCTTTAAAATTGTCACTACCACCGCTGCACTAGAATCGGGTAAATTTGCTCCTAATACAGTTTTACAAACCTATGGTTCTTTAACAATCGGTGGTACAAGGTTTGGTGAATGGAATCACGCTGGATTTGGTCCATTGGGTTTTGTCGGTGCAATGCAATGGAGTAGTGATACTTTCTTTTATCAAATTGCCAAAAAAGTTGGTGGACCAACCTTGATTGAATGGACTCGCAAATATGGGTTTGGAGAAAAAACTGGGTTTGATTTTTCTACAGAAGAAGCCAAAGGTTTAGTTCCCGATGAAAAATGGAAACAGAAAACTTGGAAAATTCCCTGGAGTGTGGGGGATAGTGTCAATATGTCCATTGGCCAAGGGGCTTTACAAACTACTCCTCTACAAGTGGCGGTGATGTTTGCTGTACCTGCTAATAATGGTTATCGAGTCCAACCTCATTTATTAAAAGATAATAGAGATGTGAAAAACTGGCGAAAATCTCTAAATCTCAAACCTTCAACTATTAAAATTCTCCAGGAAGGACTGCGAAAGGTGATCAGTGAGGGTACGGCTCAGATTTTGAATAAACCGACACTTCCCCCTGTGGCAGGTAAAACTGGTACGGCGGAAGCCTGGAGGCGTGGGATCAAAGAAAATCACGCTTGGTTTGGTGCTTATGCTCCCATGGATAAACCAGAAATTCTCATAGTCGCCTTTGCTGAACATTCTGGTGGTGGTGGTGGTAGTGTTGCAGCCCCCATGGTTTTAGAAATGATGGAGGGTTATTTCCAGCGTCGGAAAAGAGGCAGGAAGTAGCGGTTCGACTACGCTCACCGACCGGGGGCAGGGGGCAGGGGGCAGGGAGAGAAGTCAAATCTTGATGATTTTCTGTAAGTTCTGCTATTGTTTTTGGGTGGCGATCGCTAATTTTGCTCCCTTTACCTGTCTTACCCGATCCATTACTGCTACCACTTGTCCATGACCAACTTGATCATCGGCATTAATAATTACTAGGGCTTCCGATTCAGCACCAATCAAAGTTCTTAATTTCTCTGCTAACCCATCTACTGCGATCGCTTGACGGTTGACACTAATTACTCCTTTTGCATCCACTGTGATCGTGATTTTTGTGGGAACTTGTTGCCTCTGGGCTGTTGATGCTTTGGGTAAATTTACTGGCAACCCTTCCGACTTGGTTAAAGTCAATGTTGACATAATAAAAAATGTCAAAATCGCAAAAATCACATCAATCATCGGCACAATATTGATCTGTGGCAGTATATCTGGCTCATCTGGTAGACGCATAGGTTCTATCTCCTCTTTCGTAGCGACGACGGTAAAGTAATTCTAGTTGTCCTCCATACTCCTGAATTAGTGCCATTTGACGCTGATAAGCTCCCCGGAAGGAGTTGGCAAAAAATAGTGTAAATATGGCAACTATCAATCCTGAAGCGGTGGAAACTAGGGCTTCACTGATACCAGATGTTACTCCTGATGCTTTAGCACCACTAATATCACCAATATCCAGAGAGGCAAAGGAATTAATCAATCCTAATACTGTTCCCAGTAATCCTAGTAGTGGTGCTAGACCAATAATAGTATCAAAGATGTTTTGAAAGCGTTTGAGTCCAGGAATTTCTGCTTGCGCTTCGCTTTCTAATGCCAGACGAAATTCTTCTGGGTTGGGTTCTTCTAATTCTAAAGCCGCTAAAAAAATCCGGGCTAGGGGTAAATCGGCGTTTTTTTGGAGTTTATCCATAGCACTAACTACGTTATCTGACCGATAGAGATTCAAAACATCTCTAATTACACGGGTTTGACGGTTATTAATTCTCAGCCAAAACTTGACTCTCTCAATAATTAGGGCGATCGCTAACACCGAAAACCCCAGCAGAGGCCACATTACCACACCACCCGCCGTAAACAGATTATTAATTCCCATTTAGCTCCTCGTTATTCACACTACGCAGTAGTTTCATATAAATTGATAGTCTTTGTCAAGAAACAATAATCTATCTGCCAAATTTTTTGCAAGTTAATGTTATTGTTGTTTACATCAAATTTTTTCAACTTCAAGAATATCTGAACTAAACAGCCTTTCCAGCCTCTAGCATCAATTAATTGTGGTTGTTTGCCACAGGTAACAAGATTATTTTTTTACTTGATCTTTATTGCACCTCATCGTAAGATAATGCTATTAGTGAGAATAGGTAGCGATAGAATATGGGCTTTTCTGGTATTGCTGTCGAGCAACGTTCCAAAGAAGTTGAGACTTTGAGAACTTTCCTGGTTTATAGTTTGATTGGTTCACTAGGGCTGCATATTAGTGTACTTTCTTTAGGTATCGGTAATCTTTTCACAAAAGTGCCAGATGTGAAAGATGAACCCCTAGAAATAACGATAGTTGATTTCCCCACCGAGGAAAAAATACCAGAGACAAAAAAAGTACCGGAAGTAGTTCCTGTGCGGCGTGTTAACAATGTCAGAACTCTTCCTGTTGTATCTCAACCCCCTCAACCCGAAAAACAAGCACCCGCACCAGTAAATAAGGTTGCTGAACGCCCCACAACTCCCCAAGTTCCCCAGCGAACACAACAGATTACCAAAGCAACGGAGAAACCACAGCCAGTTCCCATCAGTTCGGAAACCAAGGCAAATATACCCCCCCAAGAAGTCCTAACTAATGCCCAATCATCTGTGAATGTAGAGCAAAGTAGTTCCAAGTTAAAGACTCTATTAGGTGGAATTAGAGATGCTAGGGCTAGTCAGGGAAATAATAATAGTGTATCTAATCAACCTAGTCAAACTGGTACTAACTCTAATAGTGGCAATAGCGTAACCGTATCGAATAAACCTAGTGACACTGGTACAAGTTCTCCAGGAAATAATGAGATTGTCGCCACAGCACCCACAACTAGAAAGGTTTCCACCCCCCAGACTAACCAAGGTACAAGAAACGGGCGTGCAGCTTGTCGTGAATGTAACGCTAGATATCCAGAATCTGCCAGACGCAGGGGAATTGAAGGCAGGGTTGAAGTGGCAGTTGACACAGACGATCAAGGTAATGTCACTAATGTACGCATTGCCCGTTCTAGTGGGAACAGTGACTTGGATGAAGAAACCCTCAAACAAGCACGTAACTGGAAATTAAAACCTGCCCAGGGTGGTAGACAGGGAGTATCTATCGGTACAGAATTTGCTCTCCAAGGTTCTCGCCGTCACCGCGAAGCCCAACAGCGCAAGAAGCAAAGAGAAATAGAAGCCAGAAACCAGCAAACGACAGCGGAAACTCCTCGAAGAAGGCGACGTTTAGAAGCGTTAAATAACACCACTGGTTCTTCGGTAAATAGGATAGAACCAGTTAGACGCAGATCCAGATCAGGAGAAACGGCTACAACCAGTTCATCATCATCTAGACTAATTCGGCGGCTGCGTCGTCAACCAGTGGAAAATACCTCTACCAGTTTATCACCTGCTGCACCAACTACTAGAAATCGGCGACGGAGAAGAGAACAACCGACATCGACAAATCAAAATAGTCAAAACAAATTGATTAATTCTTTGCGTCGTTCTCGTCAACCTTCTCCAGAAACTCCTGCTACTCCTGAAAATAACAATGATTAAATAGGGTTTGCGGAAAAAGTCCTTTCGTTAGGGCTAGGAGTCAGGAGTCAGGAGTCAGGAGTCAGGAGTCAGGAGTCAGGAGGATAGTTAAAAACATTTTTTCATCCCTGGCTATCAACAAAAGTGCAAGGTTTTTCAGACACAAGACGCTATAACCTTGCACCTACCGTCTTTTTTTTAGCTTCAAGCCTTTGATTTATCAGGCTTTTAGCTTTATTAAGCAACCCCTAAATAGGGTTTCGCTATTAGGGTGTTGATTGGGACGTTGGGGTAGGGTTGAGATTTTTGGCTTTGTAGAATGTTTCTAAACTATCGCGATCGCCGACAAAACGCCAGTGCCAAGGTTCATAACTGACACCTTGAGAATTATCTTTAGGAAAGGATAACTCAAACCCAAATCGAGCGGCATTCCCTTCTAACCACTGAAAAGCCTTAGTATTATCAAAGTTAGTTTGGAGATTAGTTGCCGGTACTGTTCCATCTCCAATATCCACAGCATAGCCAGTATGATGTTCACTATGGCCAGGAGGCGCACTCAGAGCAGCCCTTTGTGCAGGAGTTTGATTTCGCTGCGCCCCTATATCAAAAAATAACTGTTCCTGCTGTTTAATGGAACGAAAGCCAGAAATCGACACTAAAATTACACCTTTACTCCGCGCGGCTTGTACCATTGCTTGATATTTTTCCGCAGCCGATTTTCGCATTCTTATCCTTCCGTCAGCCGTAATCGCTACTAATTCTGATTCTGGTGCTTCTGGATAGACAAAATGCCCTAATACATGATCATTATTCTCCTCTGGTGTACTGTTCAATATCGGTTGAGCTTCAGTAGTTTTTTTCGGTGATGTGACAAAAAAGAAAAAACCACTAGCTACAGCCAACAGAATAAATCCTCCTATGGCACCAAACACTAAAATTAAAACTCGCCAACGCCCTGGAGATCCTGCATCAGCAGTATCCCGTAACGCCACTGGAATGTCATCACCAGGACTTGTTGATGAGTTTTGCGGTTTTCCAGAAAACCCAGCTTTATTCAAGGTTTCGCTCCTGCTTGTGTTCAATAAGTTACTCAAAGTTCTCGAATTACTAACCTTTTTGTATCTTTTTTAATACTCAACAAACATGGTAATATAGCTAAAAGTTTCAGAATTTAGCCAAAGCTACCACTGGCAATCGAGAGCTAAATAATGAAAGTATATTCTTAATCTGTGGTTTTTGCCGGGTACAATAAACCAAAGCGTCAATTGTAGTTTACTCTGTCTCCTAGACCACGGTATCATACTGAAGACTATGGCTCAAACTGTGTTAAAAAATCAGAGGGGTGTGAAGACTTTTCAATCACTGGATGTCGAACTCCGTAACGTCTTTAAATTTTTCAACCAAGAACCAGCAATACATGGCGTAGACTTGGATATCAAGCAGGGAGAGTTTTTTAGTATTTTAGGCCCTTCCGGTTGTGGCAAGACTACCACACTGCGCTTGATTGCTGGATTTGAAAAAGTTGATGCAGGTAAGTTATTGATTCAGGGTCAGGTTATGACTAATGTGCCTCCTTACAGGCGACCTGTCAATACCGTCTTTCAAAGCTATGCTCTGTTTAATCACCTCAATGTGTGGGATAATATAGCTTTTGGACTGCGGTTAAAAAATTTATCTGGCTCAGAAATTAATAGTAGAGTTGGAGAGGCGATAAAACAGGTAAAAATGGAGAGTTTGCGATCGCGCTTTCCTAATCAACTTTCAGGAGGCCAACAGCAACGAGTAGCCTTAGCCAGAGCCTTAGTTAACCGTCCTGCTGTACTACTCTTAGACGAACCATTGGGGGCATTAGACCTAAAACTCCGTAAGGAAATGCAAATTGAATTGTCTAACCTCCATAAAAATCTAGGACTGACTTTTATCATGGTTACACACGATCAAGAAGAAGCACTATGCTTATCTGATCGAATTGCAGTGATGAATCAAGGTAAAATAGAGCAAATCGGTACTCCCAGCACCATCTACGAACGTCCCGAAACGCCCTTTGTGGCTGACTTCATTGGCGATACTAATCTATTTACTGGAGAGATTGCTGACGTAGATCCAACCTATATCAAAATTGTCACCAAAACTGGACTTTCTATAGTTACAATTCGCTCCTCAGATACACCAAATGAATTAGCACAATCGGTAGTAGTTAGTGTCCGTCCAGAAAAAATTCAAATATCACTTTATCAACCCAATTTACCGACAAACTGCTTTGAAGGACGGCTAATTAATGTCATGTATTTGGGTACTCATGTTAATTATGTCGTAGAACTAACTAACGGCATCAATATCAATGTTTTACAACCCAACACCATGGGCAACTTACCAGATCGTGATACACCCATCTATATTTGGTGGTCAGAAACAGACTGTTTAGCTATTAGTCAAACATCAAATGTGAAAAATTCATAGTTTAACTAAAAGTTCATACAACTTAGACAGCAAAAGATTTTCAAGCCTGTTAAAAGTTCCTTGTTCTCTACCATAATGACTAACCGTAGACAATTTTTAACCCAGATAGCAGCACTTTCTACTTTATCTTTAAGTAGTTGTGGCTGGAGACTCGCTAATGTCGGATCAAATTACACTAAAACCAGTCGTCAACTTGACCAATTATATATCTATACCTGGACACAATATACTGATAAACAATTACTAAAAACTTTTACTGCCCAAACAGGCATGAAAGTGTTAGCAGATGTGTATGATTCTAATGATGTGATGCTGGCTAAGTTACAAGCTGGTGCTGGTGCAATTTACAGCAATATCTACCCATCTGACTACATGGTGCAGAAAATGTTAGATAAAAAATTATTGACACCATTAGAACATGAACGATTGATAGGTTTAGAGAACTTATTTCCTCGCTTCCAAAATCCTAGTTATGACCCGTTTAATCGTTATAGTATTCCTTTTAATTGGGGAACAACCGGGTTACTTTACAATTCTGAAAAACTCAAAACTCCCCCCGATGATTGGGAATATCTGTGGCAAAATCAGAAACAGCTTTATAAGCGGATGACCTTACTGAATGATGTCAGGGAAGTAATGGGTGCAACGTTGAGGATGTTGGGTTACTCTTATAATTCGCAAAATGAACTAGAGATTAAACAAGCATATCAGAAATTGAAACAACTCAAGCCAGCGATCGCCGCTTTTGACACTGATGCTTGGCAAAATCAAATCATGGCAGGGGATTTACTCTTAGCTATGTGTTACTCAGGAGATGCTGTCAAAATATCTCTAGAAAACCCCAAACTTAAATTTGTCATTCCTCGCAGCGGTTCTTCTCTATGGACTGATACTATTGTTATTCCCAAAAATGCCCCCAATTTACCAGGAGCGTATGCTTGGATTAATTTAATTTTACAACCAGAAATAGCAGCCCAAACCAGTGCAAGATTAAAGATTGCAACTCCCAACAGTGCCGGATTTGAACAATTACCAAAATCAATTCAAGATAATACTATTTTATTTCCCCCTGAGTCGGTATTAGAAAAGTGTGAACGGCTAACTCCTTTAGGTAAGTTTGAAGAACTATATGATCGATATTGGACTCAGTTATTAACTTAATTTTAATCACGGATTTAATGGATTACACAGATGACACAGATTTAAAGATTATCTAATCACGATCACGGATTTGACGGATTACACGGATGACACGGATTTGAAGATCATCCAATTACCAATTACCAATCACCAATCAATGCAAAATTCCCAACTTAAATCAGAAAAATCACAACAGTCATGGTTAGAGTGGATACAACCTTTAACTTTGCTTACACCATCTGGAATTTGGTTATTACTATTGTTAGTATTACCAACATTAATCATTTTTCAACTGAGTTTAGTTCCTAATATTCGACCAGGTGATTTAGTCAATCCCAGTGGAGTAGATAACTACATTCGCATATTTGAACCTATTTATTTACAAGTTATCTTTAATTCGCTTTTTTTAGCCATTACCACGACCATTATTTGTTTGATTTTGGGTTTCCCTGTTGCTTATTGGATTGCTCAAATTGCCCCAAAACCTTGGCGAAATATCCTGCTTTTGAGCTTTGTTTTGCCCCTATGGACTTCTTCCTTACTCCGTTCCTATGCCTGGATTACCATCCTCCGTCCCACAGGATTGTTTAACAGTGTCCTCAATACCTTGGGTTTGCCCTCTTTGGAACTACTTAATCGTACTCCAGCAGTATTAATTGGGATGAGTTATAGCTTATTACCATACATGGTTTTAGTCTTGTATGCCTCCATCGAAAAACTAGATAGACAGTTACTAGAAGCCTCTGCCGACTTGGGGGCAAATCCCATGCAAACTTTTTGGAAAGTCACCGTACCGCAAGTTTTACCAGGGATTACGGCTGGTTCTATGCTGGTTTTTATCACAGGTTTAGGAGATTTTATCAACCCAGAATTACTTGGTGGTGCATCTAGTATGACCGCAGCCAGATTGGTGTATAATCAATTTCTTGGTGCTACTCAAAATTGGGGATTTGGTTCAGCCTTGAGTATGACCTTGATTTTGGTTGTGAGTATAGCGATCGCGATCGTGATTAAATTTGGAGAAGTCATACCCAAACGCTAAGTTAAAATAAACTTGACTTAATCACAGTCAATAAAATATAATATTAGATTGTCTGTCTCATTCCTGCTCGGATCAGGTAGACATAACACAAAAGCTGGAAAAAACATCAATTAATCAAGTCTCTACAGGAGATAAAAGCCAGCTACCTGTACGGCAACCTCAAGGACAATTCCATGACTTACGCAATTATTGAAACTGGTGGCAAACAAATAAAAGTGGAAGCAGGTCGATTTTACGACATTGAACTGCTAAATATTGAACCAGATGAAAAAGTTACAATAGACGCAGTATTGCTGGTGCAGCACGGTGATGAACTCTCTATTGGTCAGCCATTAGTAGCAGGTGCGATCGTTGAAGGGACAGTGATGCGACACTTTAGAGGTCGTAAAGTCCTGGTGTATAAAATGAAGCCCAAAAAGAAAACCCGCAAAAAACGGGGACATCGCCAAGAAATCACCAGACTTTTGATTAACTCAATCAACTTGAACGGTGAAGTGTTGGCTTACGAAGAAGCACCAATTATGCTCGAAGGACCAAATCTGGACGATGAAACTTTCACTGTTGAAGATAACCTGGTTGAAGAAGCTGCTGCGGAATAATTAACAAAAGTAGTAAATACACAAAAGGAAATTATGGCTCATAAGAAGGGAACAGGTAGTACGCGCAACGGTCGCGATTCTAACGCTCAACGTTTGGGTGTAAAAAAATTTGGTGGTCAAGTTGTCCGTGCCGGTAACATTCTTATCCGTCAGCGTGGCACAAAATTCCACCCTGGTAACAACGTGGGTATTGGCAACGATGACACACTTTTCGCTTTGATTGATGGAATAGTTACCTTTGAAAGAAAGGGTAAAACCCGGAAAAAAGTTAGTGTGTATTCACCAGCGCTAGTTAATGAAGTAGCTGAAGTAGCGGAAGTAGCTGCAAGTTAAATCAATCCGAGTCTTTGACTGGAAATATTGATTGATTTGCCAAGTAGTTAACGTAAGTTGCTTTATTTAGACGAACTCAGGTGCGTCAGAATCTGAAAATTAGTGATTTTAGCCTAAATTATTCTGTCTGACGCACCCTACAGCTAAAAACCTTTTCCCCCTGCCCTTTTCCTTATCCTAAGAAGATGTTTTAAAAGTTTTGGGCGAATATAATAGAGCCTCCGGCTCCCGTAAGGGATACACTACTACACAAGCTAAGTCCACCTGCGTGGACTAAGGAAAAATTAAGGGTTTGAAACCCACGGAGGTGGGTTTTGTCTGTGTAGCCGCGACTTCTAGTCGCCAGGGCGAGTATGAATTTAGACTTTTCAAACACCCTCTAAAGACAATTTTTAATTCCAACCTACTTATAATTAAATTAGGTGATGGATTACCGCCCCGACCCCTAAACCTGCTAGTGAGAAGATAGAAGCAAACCAAAAAGCTAAAGATTCTGTTAAATCGGCTTTTTGAAAGTCTATTTTGACTAAAATACTGGCTGAAAGTATAAGTAAGGCATCAAGAAATACTCGAAACCAGGCAATCATGACAAAAAACAAGAAAGCGGCTAAAATTGTCACGCCAAAAGACCTAGTATTAGATTTAAGAAAGCTACTATAATAACGTGCTAGTTTCGACCAAGGAGTAGTTAAGATCAGGAGTACAAGCAAGATCACAACTACAACTACTAGCCAGACAAACCACTGAGGCTTGGTTTCTGATATTACCCAGCCCAGGGTAGTGTAACTCAGCATTACTAGCATCAAAGAAAACCAAGGAATTTTTCTAAAAATCAGCATAGGTTTTGGTGTTCCTAGTACGCAGCCTCGCAATAGTGAAACTGAGTTAATCTTGCGTAAGTCCTAAAGGTGGGTCAGAATTTTAAAATTAGTGATTTTAGCCAAAATTATTTTGTCTGACTCACCCTACAGATTACAAAATATCCGAAAAATTAATAACTAGCAACTTGAGTTAATATTTAAATATTTAAAATTTCAATTACTAAAGATTTTGATAGAAAGTACAATTTCTCTTTTATTACTACTAATCCAAGTACCAGCCACAGCAATTCTACTCTCCCGACTGGTGAAAGGACCCACACGCCATGCACCTATCCAACCCCAACAGCCAACACCAGAACTTTTAGGAACTGTGAGTGTTGTTGTTCCTACACTAAATGAGGCGCTACGGATTAGTCCTCTATTAACTGGGTTAAGTCGCCAAAGTTATGAAGTTCGGGAAGTTATTGTTGTCGATAGTAGATCCCAAGATGGTACACCGGATTTAGTTAAGGCTGCACAACAAAAAGACCCCCGTTTTCGTGTGTTGACAGATGACCCTTTACCCTCCGGTTGGGTGGGTCGTCCGTGGGCGTTACACAATGGCTTTTTATCCACTTCTGAGGGGAGTGAGTGGTTTTTGGGGATGGATGCGGATATTCAGCCTCACCCCGGCTTAGTGGCGAGTTTGGTGCAGACAGCCCTAGAAGAAGGTTATGATCTGGTTTCTCTATCGCCCCAGTTCATACTCAAGTATCCGGGGGAATGTTGGCTACAACCGGCTTTGTTGATGACTCTGCTTTATAGATTTGACTCTGCGGGTATTGATACGACCCAACCAGAAAGGGTGATGGCCAATGGACAGTGTTTTTTGTGTCGGCGTTCTGTTTTAGCGGTTGTGAATGGTTATAGCAGTGCTAAGGGTTCTTTTTGTGATGATGTGACATTAGCCAGATATATTGCGGCGCAAGGCTTTAAGGTGGGCTTTTTGGATGGATCAAAGGTGTTGCAGGTGCGGATGTATGAAGGGGCGTTGGAAACTTGGAAGGAGTGGGGACGCAGCCTTGATTTAAAGGACGCATCTCCCCGCGCTCAAATTTGGGGGGATTTGTGGTTGTTGTCAGCAGTACAAGGTTTACCTCTGTTGATTGTTTTAGCTTACTTGCCAATGTTGCCATTTTCCTCTTTACCGATTTCTTTAGTGTGGGGATTGAATATATTTTTGGTGGTAATTCGCTTTGCTTTGTTACTAGCGATCGCACCGTCCTATAATCGTCAAGATGCCCAAGGTGGTTGGTTATTCTGGCTTTCTCCCTTGGCTGATCCTTTAGCGGTGTTACGCATTTACTTATCAGCATTCCGCAAACCAAAAGAGTGGAGGGGAAGGAAGTATTAACCCGGATTTCTCACAAAGAATTTTCTGTATCTCCTGTTACTTTTTGAATTTGGAATTGCTGACACTGTGTGTACCTCGTTGCACTTATTTTCCTCTGTTGCCCCTATTTATTGAGCCGATACGAAAATACGTTAATTTTGCGTAAGTCCTAATTTTATTAAATCAGCGCAATACTCAAAAACCTGTCACCTCCAGCTTATTTGGCAATTTTCCCCATATAATTCCCCCATAACTGTGCTGCTTGGCCGCTACTGCCTGATGTAGGAGAATTATTATCATTTCCTAGCCAAATGCCAGTGACAAGTTTTCGACGGGGAATAAAACCAATAAACCAAAGATCAACGTTTTTATCGGTTGTCCCAGTTTTTCCCCCTTCTCCCAGTCCCAAACTAGCACTACGACCAGTGCCTCTGGTGATTACCGCACGCATCAAATCAATCATTTCATCAGCAATATTGGTTTTTAAAACCCGTTTTTTAGCATCTTTTTTATCTTCATCAAAAGAATAGATCACACGACAGGTTTGTATATCTTCACGATCTTTGCAGTCACTACTATCTAAAATACGACTGATGGCATGGGGCGGATTCCATTCACCACGATTAGCGATCGCTCCAAAGGCACCAGTCATTTCTAATACATTAACCACACTTTGACCCAAAACCAATCCAGGCACAGGATCAAGGGAAGATTTGACACCTAACCTTTCTGCCATCCTCACCACTTTATCTAACCCAACTTCCCGTGCTAGTCTCAAAGCAATGGGATTTTCTGACAAAGCGAACCCCGTAGCCACATCTAAACTCCCACCACCACCAACTCGACAGGGTTTGTATGTAAAACCTTGCCAAGGCAAAGCAGCGCAAGAATAACTCCTATAACGGGAAATTCCCTGTTCTAAAGCAGCAGCATAGGCAAATATCTTAAAAGTTGAACCTGGTTGACGTTGAGCTTGGAAAGCTCGATTAAACTGACTTGTTTTGTAATCAGTCCCCCCGACCATCGCTAAAATACTGCCATTACTAGAATCTAACGTTACCATTGCCCCTTGGGAAAACCGAAAATTTGAACCAGCATTACTAACAGTATTCCGCAGTGCTGCTTCTGCCTTTGCCTGCATTACTGGATCTAATTTGGTTTCAATGATATAATTTCCTTCTCTAGCTGCCCCTTGTCCTAAAATCGCTGCCAATTCTTGAAAAACGTAATCGTAAAAATAAGGAGCGATGGTTTTAGCTTGTCGTTCGCAAACCTTGGGGTTAACTTGAACAGTAGAACGTCTAGCGCGGTTGGCTTCTTCTTCGCTAATTTTTCCCATTTCCAACAGCCGTTTAACCACCCGATTTCGGTAATCAGCCGCATCTAATTTATTAGCACCATTACCACAAAAATTAAACGCATTGGGAGCCGGTAAAATACCTACTAAAGTTGCTGCTTCCGCCAGAGTCAATTCTTTAGCTGACTTATCAAAATAATATCGAGCGGCATCTTCAAAACCGGAAGTATCTGCCCCCAAAAATACCCGATTTAAGTAAGTTAATAAAATGTAATCTTTGCTGTAAAGTGTTTCCAACTTCAGGGCTACAACTGCTTCTCGTAACTTACGCCCTAGAGAATCTTGTCTCCCTACATAATCACGGAATAAACTACGGGCGACTTGTTGGGTGACAGTGCTTGCCCCTTGTTGGACATCACCTTTACGGGTGTTGATTAACAAAGCTCGCAAAATGCCCAAAGGGTCAACACCAAAATGCCAGTAATAGCGACTATCTTCTGAAGCGATGACGGCAGAGGCTAAATAGGGTCCAAAATCCTCCAACTTTTTCATGTCTACATGAGCAGTATTGCGGGGTTCACGTAGGGGAGTTGAGCCATCACGGGCATACACGACTACAGGTGCGCTGGTAGCTGTAGGTAGGGGTCGAACCTTAAATTTTGTTGATTCTAAGCCAATAGCCAGGACTAACAGGGCTGTAACACCCGTAATACCATAAGCTGCCCAATGAGCCGCTTTAACATATAATGGTGGGGGATCTATGTATTGTAGTCTGACACTATTGACTAAGGCTGGTGGACCCAAGGTAATAACATCACCGTGACGCAGTTCTAGGGGTTGAGTAATCCGACGTTTACCAAGATAAATACCATTGGTGGAGGTTTCGTCTTTGATTGTGAATACAGGACTGCGTTCGTTGGAATCCCGTGACAGTGAAAGGTGAATACTGCTGACAATATCGTTGCGAACGACTATATCACAAGATTTGGAACTTCGTCCTAAAATATAGCGATCGCCCAATAATGGATATATTTCTGCTTGATCAGCCCCCGCATCCTGCACCCACAATTCCGGTACTTTAGCATTAGGCTTTAATGTCAGTTTAGAAAAATCTACTCTAGCTTGAATAGTATTTACTGCTTGTGTTAGTTGACCAAGTATGGTTTGCGGCTTTTGTGGGTAACTCATATAGCAGGGAACAGGGAACAGGGAACAGGGAACAGGGAACCGATTTATAGAAGTTAAAAGCCTATATTATAGACTTTCGATCTATTTTGAATGGTAGCTTTATTTTTCTACCAATGTAGTCGTTAGGGAAAACTTACCAATCACGATCACGGATTTAATGGATTACACAGATGACACGGATTTCAAGTTTAACCAATTACCAATTACCAATTACCAATTACCAATTACCAATCACCAATTCCCAATTCCCAATTCCCAATTCCCAATCACCAATCCCCAATCACCAATCCCCAATCACCGCGTTCTACCTGGTGTATGTTGCCAAGAGGCGATTAATAAACAAACAATACCCACACTAATACAAGTATCTGCTAGATTAAATACAGCAAAGTTAATTAGACGAAAATCCAAAAAATCAACGACGTAACCTAAAATAAATCTATCAATACCATTGCCCATCGCTCCACCTAAAATCAACCCATAACCCAATTGATCCCAAAAACCTAAACTAGGACCCCACCAAGCGATCGCCATTAATGCTAAACTTACTCCTAAAGATAACCAGCGTAACCACTCTACTTTCCCACTGAACAAACTAAAAGCTGCACCAGTATTAGTCACATAAGTCAGATGAAATATCTCTGGTAACAAAGGTATGGTCTGCCCCAGGGCAAAGGTTTTTACTACCCAGTATTTTGTTAGTTGATCGATCAAAAAGGCTACAACCGCAGCAATCCAAAAGAGACGATTTTTTAAACGCATGAATTGGTGATTTCGTAAATTGGTTGACGATAAATTAATAAAACATGATGTGTCTTAGTATATAGGCTAATAAAGTCACAGCACAGACTACAGCTAACTGTCCAGGTAGGGCAAAGCAGGAATATTTAAGGATTGCTTGAACTAAAGACAAATTTTCAGCACCTTTCCAGGGGAAAAAATAGCTGATAATTAAATAAGTAATACCGCAGATGTGGACAGTAATCAAACCACAAAAACAACTAAAAGCCAGAGTTTCTAAGCGTGGTCTGGCTTTAAAGGCCAAATAACCACAAATCCAAGCCCCAGGAATGAAGCCTAACAAATAGCCAAACTGAGATAACCTAACATAACCAATACCACCACCCTCAGCAAATACGGGCAACAAAGTTAAGCCCATGACTAAATAGGCAATTTGTGATAAAGCACCAGCATTTTTTCCTCCTAAACAGCCTACAAATAGTACGGCACCGATTTGATAGCTGACACCTAAAGAAAAGGTCTTAATTCCATCATGGCTCCAATACCAGGGTAATGTGATGCCATAAGCCTCTAGGAACGTACCACCCATTGTCAGGAGTAAGCCTATCATGGACCAAAGCAATTGATTGGAAGCAGCAAACAACATTGATCATGTAATAGGGAACAGACAAAAGCAAAAAACTAACAGCAACCAGTATAGGCCAATGGTTAAAGATTGAACTTTTGGCAGAAAAAAGGAAACAAATACTTTTAATTAAATATGACTCACGCAAAGCAACCTCAAACCCTGATCTTTCTTGCCCTGTGGTATATCCTGATTAAAAATCTCGCCGTATCATCATTTTCTGTATACAATTTAACATCAATCTTGTAATTTTACCTGAATTGGTAATTTATTAACCTTTTGTTAACCCATTGTTTACCTTAGACTCAATCATTTAGGGGTATGTTAGAGACGCTAATCTGGAAACTTTAAAAACCTTGACAGCAATGCTATTACCTTCAATCCCAGTCAAAAATAACCGCCTTGCAGCCTTAGTTTCAGTAGCATTACTGGCAACTAGCCTAACTGCTTGTGGTGAGCCAAGCACAAATAATACAACCACAACAGAAACGCCAGCCGCTACTCCAGCCTCTCTGGATCTTGGTGGAAACGTGGCCTTGACTGGTGCTGGTGCATCTTTCCCCGCCCCCCTATACTCAAGTTGGTTTGTTGATTTAAACAAAAAATATCCTAACCTGCAAGTTAACTATCAGTCCGTAGGTAGCGGTGCTGGAGTTGAGCAGTTTACTAAAGGAACTGTAGATTTTGGTGCCAGTGATGTGGCAATGAAAGATGAGGAAATTGCAAAAATACCAGCAGACAAGGGTGTACTTTTGTTGCCAGTGAGTGCTGGTAGTATTGTATTGGCTTATAACCTACCCGATGTAGCTGAAATGAAGCTACCACGGGCAGTCTATACAGATATTTTGTTGGGAAAAATTAAAACTTGGAACGATCCCAAAATTGTCGCTGCTAACCCAGGTGTTAATCTACCCAGTACCCCGATTACAGTTGTCTATCGTTCTGATGGTAGCGGAACTACAGGGGTGTTTACTCAACACATGAGTGCTATTAGCCCAGAATGGAAAACTAAGGTTGGTGACGGCAAAAGCGTAAACTGGCCTGTAGGTGTTGGTGCTAAGGGAAATGAGGGTGTAACTGCCCAAATTCAACAAACAGTAGGTTCAATTGGCTATATTGAGTACGGATATGCCAAACAAAATAATATCAAATTTGCGTCCTTGGAAAATAAAGCAGGCAAATTTATTACCGATAACGAACTATCAGCTTCTAAAAGTTTAGAAGCCGTAACTTTACCAGAAAACCTCCGAGCTTTTATTGCAGATCCAGAGGGAGAAGATTCTTACCCAATTGTTAGCTATACCTGGATTTTGGCTTATAAGAACTATCCAGATGCCAATAAAGCTAAGGCTATGGAAGCAATGATTGAGTATGCCTTAACTGAAGGACAAAAGATTGCGCCAGAATTGGGGTATGTTCCCTTACCTGCGAATGTGGTGGCTAAGGTTGCGGCTGCGGCAGATCAAATTAGTCCAGACTACAAAATTAACGTTGGTGCTGGTAATTAAACATTGAATTGAAAGTCAAAGGACGTTTTTTGATTGGACTCAGAAATAGTAGAGGTTGGGGTAGATGAACCAACCATTTTCAATCTCTGAAAAGATTAGTTAATAATAATTTTGACTTTTGACTTTCGCTTTGCGGCTGGTTTCCTCCCACACTTTTCGATTTAGTCCTTTAAGTTAGTAGTCATGACTACAAGTTCTCAACATTTGCCCTCGGCAATGAAAACTCGCACTGACCTAGACAGGTCACTAGATCAAGGCTTTATCTTAGTCACCAAGATTTTTGCTTTAGCGATCGCTGCGACTCTATTATGGATTACCCTACAGGTAGCGATCGGTGCTTGGCCAGCCATCCAAGCCTTTGGCTTAAAGTTTTTAGTCCAAACTACCTGGAATCCAGTTAAAGACGATTATGGTGTACTACCCCAGGTTTACGGAACTCTATTTAGCTCCCTCCTTGGTCTACTATTATCCATCCCCATTGGTGTTGGTACTGCGGTTTTATTAAGTGAAAATTTTCTGCCCTCAAAACTCCGGTTGGTACTGGTGTTTTTAGTAGAACTTCTGGCAGCTATACCTAGTGTGGTCTATGGTGTATGGGGTATTTTCGTCTTAGTACCAATAACCACCAATTTAGGTAAATGGCTTCATAGTAATGCAGGTTTTATCCCCTTCTTTAGCACCCCTCCCACGGGTCCGGGAATGTTACCTGCGGGTATTATCTTGGCAATTATGACTTTGCCGATCATCACCGCCATATCCCGTGATGCTTTGATTTCTGTACCCCCTAGCCTGCGTCAAGCATCTATAGGTTTAGGCGCGACTCGCTGGGAAACAATTTTGCAAGTGATCATTCCAGCAGCCTTTTCTGGAATTGTCAGCGCGGTGATGTTGGCATTAGGTCGGGCTATGGGAGAAACCATGGCTGTAACGATGTTAATTGGTAACTCGAATAATATCAGTCTTTCACTTTTAGCACCTGGTAATACCATTTCTTCCCTACTAGCCAGTCAATTCTCCGAAGCTGGGGGTTTGCAAATTGGGGCTTTAATGTATGCGGCCTTGGTGCTATTTTTCCTAACTCTGGGAGTTAACATCCTGGCAGAGTATATCGTCCTGCGAGTCAAGCGCATTTAGTGTAGTTGTGGTTTGAATTATGACTTCTAGTTTTCCCGAACGCAGCCTCACTCGCTCTCCCAAGTCTAAGCGCACCCTGTTTAATACGGTGATGACAGTGTTGGCTTTTACCTGTGGAGTATTGGCACTTTTGCCTTTATTGGCTGTACTCTCTTATGTTATAATCGAAGGATTTAGCAGTCTCAACCCCAGTATATTTACAGAATTACCTCCTGCACCTCTGAGAAAGGGGGGCGGTTTTGGTAATGCTATTTTGGGAACTCTGCTCATGGTCAGTATTGCAGCTTTAATGAGTATTCCCTTTGGGGTTTTGGCGGCAATTTATTTAACAGAATTTAGTTCTGGACCACTAGCTAGGTGGATAAGGTTTGCAACAAATATCCTCAGTGGTGTACCTTCGATTATTGCCGGGGTATTTGCCTATGGGATTGTGGTTTTAACCTTTGTTAAACTGGGTATAGGTTCTTATTCAGCCATTGGTGGGGGATTCGCCTTGGCGATTTTGATGTTACCAATTATTGTGAGAACCACGGATGAGGCCTTGCAGTTGGTTTCCCAGGATTTACGACAAGCATCTGTAGGGTTAGGGGCGACGAATTTCCAAACGGTGACACAGGTGGTATTACCAGCAGCTTTACCTGCCATTGTAACAGGATCTACTCTAGCGATCGCTCGCGCTTCTGGAGAAACTGCACCTCTGCTATTTACGGCTTTATTCTCTCAATTCTGGCCTAAAAGTTTACTTGAACCTACAGCATCCTTAGCTGTATTGGTCTATAACTTCGCCGTTACTCCCTTTAAAAATTTACAGTCCCTCGCTTGGGCTGCTTCTCTAATTCTAGTATTAATGGTGCTGATTACCAGTATCATCGCTCGTTGGGCAACTAGAGAAAAAGCCTAATTATCTTTTAAACTTCACCCCCAAGCATCTATGGCTACTAACGTTAACACAGAAAATGATACTGAAGCGATTTTACGCACAGAAGACCTAAACATTTATTATGGCAGTTTTTTAGCTGTGCAAAATGTTTGGTTGAATATCCCCAAAAATCAAGCAACAGCCTTTATTGGTCCTTCTGGTTGTGGTAAAAGTACCTTGCTGAGATGTTACAATCGTCTCAATGATTTGATTGAATCGTTTAGAGCCGAAGGTAAAGTCTATTTTGGTGATAAAAATTTGTATGCACCAGATATCGACCCCGTAGAGGTACGTCGTCGGATTGGTATGGTGTTTCAAAGACCAAATCCCTTTCCGAAATCAATTTTTGATAACATTACCTTTGGGGCTAAAATCAACGGCTACCAAGGGGATATGAATGAATTGGTAGAACGGAGTTTACGACAAGCAGCTTTGTGGGATGAGGTCAAAGATAAACTTAAACAAAGTGGTTTGTCTTTGTCTGGTGGACAACAACAACGTTTATGTATTGCTAGAGCGATCGCTGTCCAACCAGAAGTTATACTCATGGATGAGCCATGTTCCGCGCTTGACCCCATTTCTACTTTACGGGTAGAAGAACTAATTCACGAGTTAAAAGAAAAATACACCATCGTTATCGTTACCCACAATATGCAGCAAGCATCACGGGTATCTGATAAAACGGCCTTTTTTAACGTCAAAACTTCTGAAAAGGGTAATCGGACAGGCTTTTTAGTCGAGTTTGATGAAACAGGAGTAATTTTCAATGATCCAAAACAAGAAGACACCAAAGCCTACATTAGCGGTAGATTTGGCTAAAAGTTTCTTCTAAGTTGGCTATTAAATATAAAAATTCACTCAGGTTTACCCATTTGGTAGATTGTTCGAGTGATATTTTTTTGGCTTTTGTTTTATAGCAGGGAATAAAATAATATTAAGTTTAAAATAGCGATCGCACTATATCATAGATTCAAAAGCGCGATCGCCTCTTTCTAGGATACAGTAAAAATTAGTGATTTAGACTGTATTTTTTACGCAATTTGGAAACACCAAACCAAATCCCTAGAGTTGCTAGTCCAAGAGTTGGGTTAAACTCAAAGGGAACAGGTGTCGCAGGGGTGAATGTCGTTGTTGCATTTGAGAAATCAGCATAATCAAAGGAATAGGACGGAAAATCTACCAAAATGCTTCCGAAACCACTATTACCAGGTGTTCCTAAATTCAAAACATTGTTTCCCTGTATGAATTCCGCATCAGCAAAAGTAATATTACCCCCGTTAACGACGAAAGCGTTAGCACTATTAGCAGTACCATTAAAACTATAAGCACCGAGTCCACCACCAGGGCTAGATAAAACCGTTGCTGTGATCCCTGTTCCTGAGTTATCTCCCTCAACTAAACCATCTAGCGTTCCCGTAACGAATCCTCCTGTTGGTGCATCACCATTTACATTCTGAAAGGAGAAAGTAAAACTCAAAGCATTCGCAGGGGTAACATTAAGCAATACTGAGGCAACAAACCCAGTCACAGCAAGGGCTTTAGCGATTAGGGGGGGTGGAAATATTGATTTTCAGCATGATAAAAGTTAAAAAATTAAAGGCGACATCCTTAATATCCACATTATTGTAAAATTTGTCAATACAGCGTAAATTACGGTTTAAACAGATTAATTGGATGAATCTGCGACTTCTTAAATAAGTTGGGTATCTGGGAGCATAATTTTCAAAAATGACACGTTTTATACACGACCAATTCGCCAAAGATTATCTAGAAGAACTACTCAAACCATTAGGAAAAGTGGAAGCAGCCAGTAGAGTAGCTGGAGAAGTACGAGAAATAGACGTATTATTTACACCATTCCCTAATCAAACCAATGTAGAAATACTAGGATTATTAGGAAAACTAGCCACCACACCAGCCATCTTTGAACCATTCCGTAACCCAGTTTCCACAGAAGAAATATGTGATTGTCTGTTAAAATCATTAGTAGTCAGGGGTGCATTACGACGAGCAGCCAAACGAGAACAAACCAAAATAAAAATACCCAAATTATGGATACTCACCCCCACAGCATCAAAAAACACCCTATCAGGATTTAGGGCTATCCAAACACCAGAATGGTTAAAAGGAATATATTTTTTAGCAGATTCCCTACACACAGCATTGATTGTCATCCACCAATTACCACCTACTCCAGAAACACTGTGGTTAAGACTTCTGGGACGGGAAACAGTACAAAAACGAGCCATTGATGAATTAGAAACCTTACCAATCAATCACCCATACCGAAAAGCCACGCTAGAATTACTCTATAACCTCCAACAAGGTTTAGCAATAAATAACAGTCAGGAAAGAGCAGATCAGGAGTTAATTATGCGGTTAGCACCACTTTACCAACAAGATAGAGAACGAACCAGACAAGAAGGAGAACAGCAGGGATTACAGCAGGGATTACAACAAGGATTACAACAAGGATTACAACAACAACAACATTTAATTATCCGTCAATTAAACCGCCGAATTGGTCAAATTGATTCATTATCAATCCAAAAAATCGAGGAGTTATCTGTTGGAAAACTTCAGGAGTTAGGAGAAGCGTTATTAGATTTTACTTCCGTTACAGATTTAGAAACTTGGCTTAATTTTCACTGAACCGATCGCACTATATCATAGATTCAAAAGCGCGAATCACCTCTCAAGTAAGGAGTTAAAGTAGTAATGGCTAGTGCAAGAATTACCACAACAGGGCAAGTAACTATACCCAAAGAAATTAGAGATTATCTAAATTTAGATACGGGAAGTAAAATTGATTTTGTCATTGATGAAAATGGCATAGTTAAACTTATTCCTCTCAATATACCTATTCAAAAATTATCTGCAATTTTGCACCGAAAAGGCATAAAAGCCACAACTTTAGAAGAAATAGAACAAATAATCGGTGAGGCTGCAAGTGATTGGACTTGATACAAATATTTTAGTGCGCTACCTAACGAAAGATGATGATCAGCAATGGTATCAAGCAATTGAAATTGTAGAAGGAGGAGAACAGTAAAATAGCGATCGCTCTTAATCAGTGTTGTCAGAAAAGATCAATATAAACATCTGTGATCTAATTAATTCACCGACTTGAGAGCATATCTTAACTTTGCCGATCCTGCTTTTCAATAGTTTGTCGTACTACTTCCACTTTTAATTCTAGTGCCTCGGCAATTTGTTCTAAACTCAAACCCATTTTCCATAAACGCGGGATTGCTTCTAGCTTTACTTCTTCCTTTACTTCTTCCTTTATTTCTTCCTTTATTTCTTCCTTTATTTCTTCCTTTACTTCTTCCTTAACCTCTTCTCTAACTTCTTGATAAAATCGAGTTTGTTGCCATTGAGTTAATCCAAGCATTGCTTCTAACTCCTCTCGACTAACTGTATTCACGCGATCAATATAAACATCTGTGATCTAATCAATTTACCGACTTGAGAACATATCTTAACTTTGCCCATCCTGCTTTTCAACAGTTTGTCGTACTACTTCCACTTTTAATTCTAGTGCCTCGGCAATTTGTTCTAAACTCAAACCCATTTTCCATAAACGCGGGATTGCTTCTAGCTTTACTTCTTCCTTTACTTCTAGCTTTACTTCTTCCTTTACTTCTAGTCTTACTTCTTCCTTAACTTCTTCTCTAACTTCTTGATAAAATCGAGTTTGTTGCCATTGAGTTAATCCAAACATTGCTTCTAACTCCTGCCGACTAGAGGATGAAAATTTATAAACGAGCATCCTTTCTACTAATTCTAAAAGATAACGACGGTTTGGTGCATCTGTTTGTTGTACCTGATCTATCAAACTTCTTGCTTTTTGTACTGCGTCATCTTCAGAAGCCACTACTAATTGTATAATTCCCAAACCTATCGAGGATGGTGCTTGAGTTAATTCATCTAAGTAAATTACATGAATTTGCCCAGCAGCCAGTAAAGTTTGGTACACAAGAGGTACACCAGAATCAATACTGCGTTTTGCCCAAAGTACCACAGCTTTCCAGGGTTGGATAGGTCTATATTGATTTAGGTAGACAAACACCTCTGTCATCAACCGCCAGTATAAATCATCATCCGACTGGAATTGTACTTCGACAAAATAAATCGGGTCTTGTGGGTACTCAACTTTGGGTAAAAATAAGCCATCTATGCGACGTGCTAGTTCTTTAATTTCTACAGAGGAAAATTCGTAGTGGGAAGCTAGTCTAGGAGACTGTTTCAGCAATTCAAAAAAAACGTCAGGGAGATTTTGTAGCAGAGTGTAGAAGATTGTATCTGTCTTCATTTGCAATCAGAAGCAGAGTGTGGAGGTTTGTATCAGTTTACATTACT
>NZ_JAYGHC010000020.1:27270-30554 GCF_034932285.1 Cronbergia sp. UHCC 0137 | reverse complement strand
CCCTACTTATTGCTCCTAAAAATCTAACTCTTCTGCCAAATTTTGATTGTTTTATCCAAACTTCCACTTACTAACATTTCACCAGAAGTAGTAAAGGCCAAAGCTGTCACAGTTTTACCGTGTCCTGTAAAAGTTGCTAGTAGTTCCCCGGTTGCTAAATGCCACAATTTGATAGTTTTATCAGCACTACCACTAGCAATAATTTGTTCATTGGGACTAATAACAACTGTATTCACGCTATCTTGATGACCTTTGAGGGTGCGAATTAATTCACCAGTTTGCAGATTCCAGATTTTAATTGTCTGATCTCTGCTACCACTAACAAGCAGTTTACCATCACCACTGAGAGCTAGAGAACTAACGATGTGAGAATGACCCATGAGAGTTTGTAGGGGTTGGGTATCCTTTGCTGGTGGGTGTGTGGTACTCCAGACTTGGATTTTGCGATAACTACCTGTAACGAGAATTTTGCCATCTTGACTCAAAACTAGGGAATGGGCTGTGGTATCATCCAAACAGAGAGCGATCGCTACCTGACGTTCCCGTAAATCCCAAAAAAGGATTTTTCGATCATCACCACCAGTCGCTAACATCTTACCATCGGGAGTAAACGCCACACATTTCACTGCCCCATTATGTTTATGTAAAACATCTATTAAATCTAGCGCCCCAGTATGCCAAATTTTAATTGTAGAATCTGCACCAGCACTAACTAAAGTTTGTCCATCTGCACTAAAAGCCAAAGAATTAACTTCATCTACCAACCCAGACATCACCCAGGGATACTCTGATAAAGTCTCAATTAATTCCCCCTTAGTTAAATCCCATAATTTTGTTTCTCCCCGACTACCACTAGCTAAAATAGGCAAATTTTCACCTTCCGTTAAATTCCTCAAAGCATAAGCTAAACAATTAATTCCTCTCCTATGTCCTTTCAAAGTCTGCCAACATTCCCAATCACCAATAATACTTTTCTGTGGATGATCTGACGGTAAAGTTTCAATCGTCTCAATCATCATTATTTCATTAACTATAGGCAGATCCTTTTGTTTTTTAGTTAGAGAGTCTAAATACCAATTTAATCCCCCAGCATACAATAAATTACTAGGATTAAAATATAGTTTTGCTTCAGAAGATTCAACATAATTACTAGGCAGAAATCCGGCAATTAGAGCTTGTTTTTCATGACAAAATTTATTACTAGATGAATAAAACAAACATAAAAAAATTAATACCTGATGATGTTTTAAGTCTTCTTGACTAACTGACCATCTAACTTTATCTTTTTTAATTCCATTAAAACTTTCTCCATCAGCTACATAAACTTTTACACTCAATTTAGGATTATTGGTCAGTAAATAAATAAATCTACTTTCACCACGTAAATTTCCCTCATCATCTAAAACCATATTTTTCAAAGTGTCTTGTGGCACTTTTTTCACCAACTTACCCAAGCGTTCTGCAATCATCTGGTCAACAATTTGCTCTCGGACAAGATAATCTTCTGCTTGTTGCTGAAAATATTCAGAAAAAGGAATATCCCAATCAGTTGCTTCAGGATACTCAGGTGGTATCGGTGGTGGATTTTTAGCCAGAATTTCCGCTTGTTGACGTGAAGAATTTTGAATTTTGGCTAACGGCTCGCCCACAAATGCCATAATTTCACTGTGACAGCCTTTAACCTGACTTTCTAAGAGTGATAAATCAGCAGTTTTTGGTTTTTTTACACGTTGCAAAAAATCTGCTTGTTGGGCTTTGAGTAAACTAATCCAATCTGTTTGCATGAGAACAGCGCACCATTATATATCTAGGGTAGGCTAAACAATTAAAAAGGGGGTAAAGTAGTGAAAGTTGACGTTTCAAAACTTTATTTTATGAATAAATTAAACTAAGCATTTAATATAGAGATCAGATTTGATCTTTAAAATTATTGTCCCTAATCTTAACTAATCTAGGAAAGAATATACTGTTTCTAGAGGAACAGTTCTAGTAAAAATGGGGGATTGCAGTCAATTAATAACGCCAAAATTAGGAATTATGTTCTTTATGTACCAATTTTCTAGCGTAAATTCTATAGATTTTAATCCGGTATTGTGTATGGCTATTGCTAATCACATTAAATCCAGTCCCCAACAGCGAATTACCTTTGCTGAATACATGGAGTTGGCACTTTATCATCCAGAACACGGTTACTATTCTAATGAAGCAGTCAAAAAAATTGGTTTTCGAGGTGGTGACTTTTTCACATCTTCTAGTTTAGGGGCTGACTTTGGCGAATTATTAGCAGTACAATTTCTGCAAATGTGGGAAAATTTGGGAAAACCGAACTCATTTTCTCTCATAGAAATGGGAGCCGGTCAAGGTCTTTTAGCTTCCCATATTCTCCACTACTCCAAATTACACCACCCTGATTTTTTTGCCGCCCTTAATTACATTATTGTGGAAAAATCTCCAGGTTTAAGGGAAGAACAGCAAAAACACTTACAAAATTTACCTGTACATTGGTGCAATTTAGAAGATATACTCCCCAATTCAATCACAGGCTGTTTTTTTTCTAACGAATTAGTAGATGCCTTACCAGTCCATCAATTTACCCTAGAAGCGGGAGAATTGCGAGAAATTTATGTCACAATTCAGGAAGAAACCGAGAATAACAATTCTGATCTCCCTACATTTATTGAAGTAATAGCAGAACCTTCTACCCCAAAGTTAGCAGAATATTTTCAACTGGTGGGAATTGACTTGAGCCAAAATGCTTATTTAGATGGCTATCGCAGTGAAATTAATTTAGCAGCTTTGGACTGGTTGAGTATAGTGGCTGACTGCTTGCAAAGCGGGTATGTGTTAACAATTGATTATGGCTACCCTGCCACTCGTTACTATAACCCCAGGCGATCGCAAGGAACAATACAGTGCTACTACCAACATCATCACCATAACAACCCCTATATCAATATTGGGCAACAAGACATCACCGCCCATGTTGACTTTACAGCCTTGGAAAATTGGGGGAAACGGTGTCACTTAAACCGAGTTGGTTGGATACAGCAAGGTTTATTTTTAATGGCCTTGGGGTTAGGTGAACGGCTGGCTGCTATCTCCTATCAACAACAACCCATATCAGAGTTGCTAAAACGACGGGAGGCATTACATCAACTGATTGACCCCACAGGACTGGGAGGCTTTGGAGTTCTTGTACAAAGCAAGGGATTGACCGAAACACAAGCCTTACAACCCCTGAAAGGATTAGCCGTACCAGATTAAAAGTAATGTCAAAGTCAATA
>NZ_JAYGHC010000020.1:23456-27104 GCF_034932285.1 Cronbergia sp. UHCC 0137 | reverse complement strand
TTTCTTGTAGGGTGCGTCGGACTCGATAATTCGCCAACACTCAACAGATTGTTAAAATCTGACGCACCTTATAATATGCCAGTTGAGCAAGTCCTGAGACAAAAGGTTAAAACTCTATTTAGGAATCCTGTTTAAGTCTTGATTAGACTAGCATAGCAGTGATTACTTTACAGTTAAAAACCTTAGAAAAGTAATAATTATGTCTACTCATGACCTGGTTTTGCTTGTAACTCTACTGACTCCCGGCATTTTACTTTCAGTTTTAATTATGGCTACTTTTGCCGCAGGTGGTTGATGTCTGGTGATTGATGATTGGGGAAAAGGGGAATAAAGAAGTTTTTTCCCTCTTTCCTCCTTCCCATTAGTTATGAAAATTAAACAATGGCAACGCGATGTCTACGTCGGGCTACACCTACGCTTTACCAAAGGAACATGAAACATGAAGGTGGCATTTCTGGGAACTGGATTGATGGGGCTACCGATGGCTCAAAGGTTATTAGCCGCAAAAATAGACCTAGTGGCCTACAACCGCACCCCAGAAAAATTAATCCCACTCCAGGCTGCTGGCGCGGAAATTACCACTCAAGCACGTCAAGCTATTCGTTCTGCTGACTGCATAATCTTGATGCTCTCTAATGCCGCAGCCATTTATCATGTCTTACTCACAGATACTTCTTGGCATACTTTATCAGGGCGCAGTGTGATCCAAATGGGGACACTTACACCCCCAGAAAGTCAAGAAATTAGAGATGCTGTAGTTGCGGCTGGTGGTGAGTATATTGAAGCTCCAGTGCTTGGTAGTATTCCAGAAGCCCAAACTGGTAAATTAATTGTGATGGTGGGTGGTGAACCAGAACAATATCAACGCCACTTGAAAATACTACAACATTTTGGAACAGATCCCTTACTCATCGGACCTGTGGGATCTGCTTCGGCGCTAACACTAGCACTAAATCAACTAATTGCCTCACTGACAACCAGTTTTGCCCTGAGTCTGGCTTTTGTGCAGATGCAAGGCATTGATATAGACTTGTTTATGCGTATTCTGCGCGACAGTAAACTTTACGCGCCTACTTTTGATCAAAATTTGCGTCGGATGTTGGATGGAAACTACACAAATGCCAACTTACCAACAAAACAATTGATCAAAGTAATAGATTTATTTATCTCTGAAGCTAAATCCGTCGGTTTAAATCTCAGCAGTATTGAAGGTGTACGCGAAATCTTACAATCAGCGATGAAAATGTCCTATCCAGAAGATGATTTCTCTTGCGTCTTTCCCGCTATTCGTGAATGGGGTGAAGTTAGCGGGGAATAGGTGATTGGGGATTGGGGGTTGGGGATTGGGGATTGGTGATTGGGGATTGGGGATTGGTGATTGGGGATTGGGGATTGGGGATTGGGGATTGGGGATTGGGGATTGGGGATTGGGGATTGGGGATTGGTGATTGGGGATTGGTAATTTATTCCTCTCTCCCCCTGCTCCCTGCTCCCTGCTCCCTGCCCCCTGCCCCCTGCCCCTGCCTCTTTAAAAGGGAATATCATCGGGATCTGGTTCAGGGGCTGACGGGGGTACTGTAGCTGTAAAACTTGGGGCTGGAGTTGGTGCTGGATTGGTTGGTTGATATGTCTCTGTGGGACGGTATGCTGGTTGAGGGACAGTTTGAGGGACAGTGGCGACTGGTGGTTGAGTTGTACTGAAACCTTGGGCGATCGCATGAATTTTTTGTACTGTTAATTCAGCACGTTTTTCTTTAAACCCTTCAGGCCGTTCTATGGTATTCATACCTAAACGCCCTTCAATGATCACGCGATCGCCCTGGTGATAACTCTGATGAATTTCTTTCGCTAAGTTACCCCAACCTACCACTTTTAACGGATGTGTTGGGTCTTCTGGCTTCATTCCCGAAACCTGTACCATCATTTCTGTCACTTCCAACCCGTCCGGTGTGTGCCGCAGTTGGGGGTGATCATAAATTTCTACCATCAAAATACAGCTATTCATTTAATTCTCCTTATAGTTCAAATCTTACAAAAATATCAAAAAATTTAGTTTTTGACCTAATTATACTCCTAATTTCTGACATTTTCTTCCTGTTTCCGTCTATAAGCTCCGTTATAATCTAGTCTAAAGGCTAAAGAGTCACACAATTAACATGAAGATTTGATGAAGAAATACCAAAATTATTGTCAAAAAAACAATCAGTGTGGATAATGGGATTGGCTATCGCTCTCTCATAGCTGAATAAAAACTAAAGTCGGAAATACGGTAGCACTTCACTACTGATTTGTCCTTCCCCAGGACGTGTTTTGATTGACTTTCTTAATCAAAGCTTCAGAAGCGTAAAACTCAGGAATTATGAAATTTCTATTAACTGCCCCTATTTTAGTAACAACATTCACCCTATCTAGCATCCTGGTTCTCAAATCAACAGTTACAGCCCAGGTTCCCGTAACTGCAAACGTGATTTATGTTAACCCATCCACTGGTAAAGATACATCTGATGCTGGTACGACGGCTACAACCCCCTTCCAGACTATTACCTTCGCCCTTGATCAAGCTAAACCAGATACAGTTATTCAACTAGCTGCTGGTAACTATAACACCAGAGAAACCTTCCCCTTATTGCTCAAACCAGGCATAACCTTACAGGGTGATGAATCCACTAAAGGTCAAGGAACAGTAATTACAGGAGGTGGTTTTTACATCAGTCGTACCTTTGCTAAACAGAACATTACTATCTTAGCAAATCAAGGCAATACGATTGCAGGCCTGACAGTTACCAATCCCAATGACAGAGGTACAGGTATATGGGTAGAATCAACTGATCCTACCATCAAAAACAACACTTTTATTAAAAATGTCAGAGAAGGCGTTTTTATCACAGGCAGTGGATCTCCTAAAATTGAAAATAACATTTTTTCACAAAATAAAGGCAATGGTCTTTCCATTACTAAAACTTCCCAAGGAGAAATTCGTAATAACTTATTTCAGAATAATGGTTTCGGTCTTTCCATCAATGGTGATGCTAAACCAATGGTGACAGAAAACCAAATTGTTCAAAACAAAGATGGAATTTTTATCTCCGAATCAGCTAAACCCACAGTTCATAGAAACGTAATTAAAAACAACCAACGAGATGGTATTGTTGCCATTTCCAAATCAGTACCCGATTTAGGTACTAATCAAAGTCCTGGCGGCAACTCCATGAGTAACAATGGTCGTTATGATCTCAACAATAGTACCTCTGCTATGATAGTTGCGATCGGCAACCCAGATATGGTTACAACACGAATCTTTGGCTCAGTAGATACAGGCAATACCCAGCCATCTAACCAATCTTCAGATCCTAATCTAGCTCTAATACAAAGTTGGCAATTAACCCCTATTTCCTGTGTTTCTGGATCACAAGTAATCACAATCATGATTGATAACAAACAATACTGTGTCAATCCCCATCCTGCTTTAACTGCCAAAAACTATCAATATAATCGCTCTACTGGCAAACTAAAAGCCTTAGCCTCACCACAGTCTAATCCACCCGGACAAGATGGAGGATTATAGTTAGGGCTTGCTTAATAAAGCTAAAACTTAGATATATCAAGAGTTTGAAGGTTGAAAAGGTGAGTCTGGTGCAAGGAATAAGT